>NZ_JBJJLO010000176.1:0-8160 GCF_046230915.1 Pseudomonas sp. KCJK8993 | reverse complement strand
GCTGCGAGGGTGTTCGCTGCATGAATCTACCTCATGACGACCCGTCGTGGCGGGAAAAATGATGAGGCGCGCCCTTGCCCCCGGGTTTGGGGCGTATCACAGGATGCTGGCACGCCGTGGATCGATCACCGGCGAGGCACCGGCCTGGGCCAGGCGTTGCAGCAGCTCGGGGTAGCCTTCGGCCTGGGCCCAGGTGTGTTCTGCGGCGGTCAGGCCCACCAGTTGCAGGAAGTCGAAACGCCCGGAGAGCAATTGCTGGGTCCCGGGAAAACCCGGCGCGGCGATGAACAGCACGCTCTCGACCAGGCTGCCGGCGCCGTCGATGGGGTTGCCCAGGCGCATGCGGTCCCACTCGTCCAACAGCGGCCGCTCGCCGAAATGGCCGGCGGACAGCAGCAGCTGGTAGGCGCAGAAGTGGCGCAGCAGGTACAGCGCCCATGGCGCTTGTTCGCGGGTTTCCAGCAGCAGTTCGCGGCCCATGCCGGACCAGCCGTCCGGCTCGGGCTGCTCCGCGTGCCAGGCATTGGACAGGCCCGAGGTGACGTACAGCCAGCTCTCGCGCCGGGCATTGGGGGGCGACTCGAAGACCCCGTGGCTCAGCCAGCGCGGGTCGACTTCGGCATCGCGGAACAGGCTTGGGTCCAGGGGGTAGATCCCGCGGCCGAGATCACCGAACAAGCTCCGGTAGACCTGTTCCTCACGCTGTTCCCAGGCCGCTTCGAACCATGAAAAGTCTTGGGTATCCGACATCTTCAAACGTCCTTGAAAGCAGAGGGTGGCCCACTGCGGGCCACCCGGAAATCAGGCAAAGGCCTGCTGTAGCAGTTGTGGCAGCACCTGCCCGGCCTTGCCCACCAGGTGGTATTCCCCGGGGGCGCTGCCGGGTTGTGGCTGCGGGTTGATATGCACCACGCAGGCACCTTGCTGCAGGGCCAGCTGGGGAATCTGCGCCGCCGGCTGCACCAGCCCGGAGGTGCCCACCGACAGCAGCAGGTCGCACTCGCGGGCAGCCTGGAAGGCGCGCTTGAGGGCCGCCTCCGGTAGTGCTTCGCCGAACCACACCACGCCAGGGCGCAGCTTGCCATTGCAGCCGGTGCAGCGTGGCGGCTCCAGGCGCGCGCCGCTCTCTGGCACGGAGGGCATGGGCAGCGCGCCGGCGAAGGGCCGATTGCAGGCGAAGCACTTGGGCGTGTGCAGGCTGCCGTGCAGATGCAGCACATCGACGCTGCCGGCGCGCTCGTGCAGGTCATCGACGTTCTGGGTGATCAGGGTCAGGCGCGGCAGGCGCCGGCCCAGTTCGGCGATCGCCAGGTGGGCCGGATTGGGCTGGGCCGCGAGTACCTTCTGGCGCCGCCATTCGTACCAGCCCCAGACCAGCGCCGGGTCGTCGCGAAAGGCCTGGACCGTGGCCAGGCGCGCCGGATCGAAGTGTTCCCAGAAGCCGGTCAGGGCATCGCGAAAGGTCGGGATGCCACTTTCCGCCGAGACTCCGGCGCCGCTGAATACCACCAGGTGCCTGGACTGGGCCAGTCGCTTGGGATCGAACTCCATGAAAAGAACCACCTCCGTTTTCAATCACGGCACCACTTGGGTGGCGCTTGCGGGGCTGGCATTATCCGCCGACGGTCGCGGCAAGTGAATTTATCTTCGCGCCTTCGCTCATAAGTGTGTCGGCGGCTTGGCTCGCCCATCCAACCTGCCAGGGAGTGTCATCCATGTATTCAGCTTCGCCCATCGATAGCGACGCCTGCGGGCGCTTGATCCTGGTGGTGGAGGACGAGCCGACGGTGCTGGAGTTCCTGTGCGAGATCCTCGAGGACGAGGGCTACGCCACCCAGGCCCTGGACAGTGCCGACCAGGCCTGGGAATTCCTCCATGAACGGGCCGCGGACGTGGCGCTGCTGCTGACCGATATCACCATGCCTGGCCGGCTCAATGGTGCAAGCCTGAGCAACCTGTGCGGCGAACACTGGCCGGGAATGCCGATCGTGGTGATGTCGGGATACGAGACTCCCGAGAGTTCCGGGGTGCGTTATCCGGTGTCCTTCATCCGCAAGCCCTGGACCATCGGGCAGATCCTGGATTGCGTGGAAGGCGCGTTGAAATCGGCCCAGGGTTGAGGCATTGCGCCTCACCCCGGCCAATTGCCGGCGTTACTCCTTGACGCTCATGAACTCCCGCGCCCAGACGATGTACTCCTCGGGCTGGGTGTAGGTGTGCGCCAGTTCGGTGGCGCTCAGGTCCGAGGCCTGGGTGAAGATCTGCCGCTGTTCGCGCAGGCAATCGTAGGTGGCCTTGATCGCCGCGAAATAGGCGGCGTGGCCATCCACCGCGATCTTCACGCCCAGCTGGGCCAGACGTGCGTCGTCGCGCAGCGCCGGGTTGCCGTAGGTCACCAGCATCAGCGGTACGCTCAGGTGCTCGGAGATCTGCTCCAGTTGTTCGAAATCGCGGATGCCGACCATGCAGATGGCATCGGCGCCGGCGCGTTCGTACTGCTGGGTGCGGCTGATGATTTCCTGCACCGGCAGGATCCCGGCGTTGGTCCGGGCGATGATCGCCAGTTCCGGATCGACCCGGGCCTCCAGGGCCGCGCGGATCTTGCCCACGCCTTCGGCGACGGATATCAGGTCGGTGGACTTGCGGCCGAATTGCGCCGGCAGCAGGGTGTCCTCGATGGTCAGCGCGGCGACGCCGGCGCGTTCCAGCTCGACCACGGTGCGCATCACGTTGAGGGCGTTGCCGTAGCCATGGTCGGCGTCGGCGATCACCGGCAACTGGGCCACGCGGCCGATGCGGGTAGCCTGCTCGGCGAACTCGCTCAGGGTGATCAGGGCGAAGTCGGGGGCCGCCAGGACCTGCAGCGAGGCCACGGAACCACCGAGGATGCCCACTTCAAAACCCAGGTCGGCGGCGATCCGGGCGGACATCGGGTCAAACACGGAAGCGGTGTGATAGCAGGAAGAAGAGGCGATCAGTTCACGGAAACCGCGGCGCAAATCTTGATGGGAAAGCCTGGACATAACAGCTCCGAGATAGGATCGAGAGATCGACCTTCGGGTCGAATCGAATTTTGCAATCAGTTCCCTTGGCGAGCCGATGATCGAAAGGCACGCAGCGAAACGTTAGTGGGGCAGATGAAGGTGAAGCAGGGGGGTAGCAAGGCGTCTTTATCCCGCTTGATTGGATGAAGCGGCGGGTTTGTTATGCGAGGCCGACATAGCAGGACGAGGCTAACACGCTCCCGGGCCGTAGAGGATGAGGAATTTGCATAGCATTATGCCGGACTGGCATTGGCAATTTTTTAGCAACTTAATGTTACAAGTGCTCCGCGCAGCCCTGCCGGACCCTCGCCGGAAGCTATCCGGCGGCTGCCGGCACTTGTCGCTCCAGGGCAAATCGCGGAAGCTGCCGCGCCGCAAGGTCCGCTCATTCAGCGGCGCAACGTATTTATTTCAGGGATGCAGGTAATGACGCTCAGAGTGTTGGTGGTCGGTGGTTATGGCAATTTTGGCAGCATCATCTGCCGCTACCTCATCCACCGTCCGGGCGTGCACCTGGTGATTTCCGGACGTGACCCGGCCCGCCTGGCGGCCAAGGTCGAGGCCTTGCGCGCCGAGGGCGGCCAGCCCTGCGAAGGCTGGTGCGGCGATGCCATGGGCGAGGAGTGGGCGCCGGCGCTCAAGACCCTGGGCATCGATTGGGTGATCCACACCGGTGGGCCCTTCCAGGGCCAGTCCTATGTCGTGGCCCAGGGATGCATCGAGGCCGGGGTGAACTACTGTGACCTGGCCGACTGCCGGCAATTCGTGGGAGGTATCGGCGGCCTCGATGCCCAGGCCCGGGCCGCCGGGGTGACGGTACTCAGCGGCTGCAGCTCGGTGCCGACCCTGTCGACGGCGATCATCGATGAGCATCGCCAGCGCTTCTCCCGGATCGATCGTATCGAGCACGGTATTTCCTCCTCGGCGAAGATGCCCGGGCTGTCCACCATCCTCGGGGTGCTGGCCTATGCCGGCCGGCCGATCCTGCAGCTCAAGGACGGCCAGCCGCACCCGGTGATCGGCTGGCAGGGCCTGACCTTGCGCAAGCTGCCAAGGCTGGGCACGCGGCTGGTGGCCAATGTCGATGTGCCGGACCTGGATCTGTTCGCTGCCCGTTATGGCGCCCATACCCTGTCGTTCAAGGCGGGTGCCGGGCTCAAGGTCGCCGGGCTGGCCAACGCCTTGCTGGCCCAGGCGGTGAGGCTGGGGCTGGTGCGCGATCCGGCGCCCTGGGCCGTACGGTTGCATCGCTGCGGGACCTGGTTCGAGTGGCTGGGCGATGGCCTGAGCGCCATGTATGTCGATGTCCATGGCCTGGGCCAGGATGGCCAGCCGCTGTCGATGGCCGCGCAACTGACGGCCACCCATGATCATGGTCCGGAGATTCCCAGCTGCGCGGCGGTAGCGGTGATCCTCAAGGTCCTCGATGGCCAGTCGCTGCTCCCGGGAGCCCGCGCCTGCGCCGGCGAGGTCAGCCTTGAGCAGTACCTGCGGGCCATCGACGATCCGCTCCACTTGCAGATGCAGGTTGAGTTCTCGCGTTAGCCGGGTTGAGCTTTTTCACCATAGGAGTGGCTTGGCCAGGTCCTTCCAGAACAGCCAGCGCTGCACTTCATGGTGCTCGCCCGTGCCGATCTGCCAGTCCGGACGGCCACGGTCCAGCTCGATGCGCACGATGATCCCGGCGTAGGTAGCGGCCACCAGGGTCTGGCCATCGGGGCTGATGTCCATGGCGCACAGGGTCGAGCCGACGTAGTGCTGCCAGCGCTCTTCGCCCGCTTCGCTGAAGGCCCGCAGGTAACCGTAGGCATCGCCGATGATGAATTCGTCGCCCCGCGAGGCCGCGGCGTATACCCGGGCGCCATCCTGCAGTACCGGGGTGCGCGGGTCGTCGCTGTAGAAATCGGTGGCCAGCCCCGGCAGGTCGGTCACGGCGACGCCCAGGCTGGCGCCACTGTAGAAGTGGCAGGCATTGAGCAGCAGGCGATCGCCGCGCTGGTTGAAGCAGGCGAAGTGCGGGTACTCGCTGGCAGGGCCGATCTCGGCCACAGGCTGCAGGCGGGCATCGAACACCAGATGGGAACCGCATTGTTCGCCCACGGCGATCCACTGGCCGTCCGGCGACACTGCGCCATGTTCCATGCACAGGCCGACGGTCAGGTCATCGGGCGCCACGCCATCGGCCAGGTCTTGCTGGATGTCTTCCAGCCGGCGCAGCAGGCGGGTGGCGCCATCGGCCGCCAGGACGAAGATGCCGTCGGCGCTCACCAGCAGCACCCTGCGCCCGTCCGGGAATGGAATCAGGCGGCTGGGACTGGGACGCCCGGTGTCCTGCTGCTCCAGGCCCTGGGGCAGGTCGGCATGGCCATCGGGCCAGGGAAAGCTCGCCACCTGCGGGCCATTCCAGCCGTCGGTCACCTGCACGCCCTCGGTCCGCGCCCAAGCGACATAGCGCCGCCGCGGGCACATGCCGAAGAATTCCACGTGTTCCAGGGTCTCGACCTGGTCATTGACGATATGCACCACGGAGCCGGCCTCGTAGGGCGCGCCGATGCGCGCCAGCAAACTGCCGTCCGGCAGCAGCGCCAGGGCGGGAATCATTCGCCCCTGGCTTTCCAGGCGCGGCAACAGCGGGAAGTGCGCCGGCGGCCAGTCCTGGCGAAAGGCCTGGCGCGCGGCTTCATCGTGGGGGCCCTGGTTGCTCGTTTCCAGGGCCGCTTGCCAGTGCGGCAACAGGTGGGTGCTGTCCGGCATGCGTGGTTCGGGCAGGCCGTCGAAGCCCTCCCGCGTGCCGGTCTCGACATAGCGGTTGATACGCTTGGCGTACATCAATACGGCTTGGTGCCACTGCTGTTGCGGGGAGAGATTCGAATTCGACAGGGACATGCGCGCAGGACTCCTTGTGGCGCTGGAAAAGGCGTAGCAGACCGGAGATGGACTGGAAAAACGCGCAGTTTATCCGTTGCAGATGGTTTTTTTTCAAGGCCGTGAAGTGCTGCTCAAGGCGTGTAGGTACTGATCCGATTGCGTCCTGCATGTTTGGAGGCATACAGCGCCTGGTCGGCCCATTCGATCAGGCAGCGGTGATCCCGGGCCGGGCGGTCGAGGCAGGCGATGCCCAGGCTGATGGTGAAGGCAATGACCTGGCCGTTGTGCAGCACCGTCTGGTTCTCCGCCGCCTGGCGCAGGCGTTCGGCGAGGCTCTGGGCGCCGCTCAGCTCGGTGCGCGGCAGCAGGATGGCGAACTCCTCGCCGCCATAGCGCCCGGCCACGTCGCTGTCGCGCAGATGCTGGTGGATCAGCTCCGAGAGGCGCTTGATCACCGCGTCGCCGGCCTGGTGGCCGTAGCGATCGTTGATCGACTTGAAGTGGTCGATATCCAGCATCAGCAGGGCGATGGCCTGGTCGTGACGGGCATATTCCAATTGCAGGCGCTGTTCCCAGTGGCCACGGTTGTAGAGCTGGGTCAGGTGGTCGGTGCGCGACAGCTGTTGCAGTTGCTGGTTGGCCTTGTGCAGCCCCTGGTTGTTGATCGCCACGTCGGTCAGGTCGTAGATCACCAGGCACACGTGGTGGATCTCGCTGTTGGACGAGCGCAGGGGCAGCAGCGTGGTGTTCTGGTACATGAACTCGCCCTGGCCGGTGATTGGCTGGTAGTTCTTGAAGCGCACCAGGTACGGCCGCTGTTTCCAGATGGTGAAAGCGGGTGTTCCAAGGGCCACGACTCGTCCCATCTTGCGGGTGAACCAGGGTTTCTCGACTTCCGGGAACAGCTCGAAGAACGAGCGGTCGATGGCCTGCCTGGACGCCACGCCGGAGCGGTTCTCCATGAAGCTGTTCCACACTTGGACCCGGCATTCGAGGTCCAGCACGACGATTCCCACGTCGATGCCGTGGACCACCGCCAGCAGCCAGTGCAGTTCACTGAAATCCATTCGTTTGGGCATGGTTCAACTCATCAGGTAGGCGAGTTTCTGTTCCAGCAGGGCCAGGGAGTCCTCGGTGAACAGCAGTAGCAGGTCGAAGTGGATGTTCTGCTCATCCAGGCTGTAGCTGATCTCCACCGCCTGGGTGTTTTTCCAGCGTTGCTGGTTGAGCACGATCAGCTCGTCGATGCTGGTCTGCTCGCCCAGTACCTGGGGATGGCCCACGGAAAAGAACACGTCCAGCTGGTCGGCGATGCTGCTCAGGCAGGCACCGATCAGCACGCTGGAGAGGTCGATCAGCACTTCCATTTCCAGGTAGGGGTCGGTGCCCTGTTCGATCAGCTGGGCGATGTCGGCCACCGAGGAGTCATGGAATATCAGCAGCGCCTCGCCGGCGATGCCGCTGCCGATGTAGCTCTGGCAGATGGCCGTCAGTTGCCGTGAGCGGTTGGCGTCCGTCAGCAGCATCTGCAGTTCCCCGGCCTCCAGGATGTTGACGTGGGGAATCGGCAGGTGCACGAACACATCCAGGACCTTGGCGATCAGCGCCGCGGCATAGCCCATGGAAACGTTCACGGTCTCGCGAAAGGCATCGCGGAAGGTCACCACCGGTGCCGGCGATGGATCGGGCACCGGCCTGCCGCGCCCGTTGTCCAAGAGCTCCAGCTCGTGGAGCAGGCTACGCAGTTGCTGGGGGTCGAAAGGTTTCTTGAGGAAAGCCCGGGCGCCCAGCTCGCGGGTACGACGTATGGCTTCTTCCTGGATGTCGCCGGAGATGACGATGATCTGCGTGTCGATGCCTTCTTCCTGCACGGCGCTCAAGACCTGGTAGCCGTCCATCACCGGCATCGTCAGGTCCAGCAGGGCCACCTTGCCCAGTCCCTTGCGCAATGCCTCCAGCCCTTCGCGGCCATTGCAGGCCTGGGTCACGGACACTCGCCATTCGCCGGGCAGGGTACGCAGCACCTGCTTCCTGGCCATGCTCGAATCGTCGCAGACGAGGAGGGGAATCATCGGGATCGGACGCTCATTCGCATAAATCCGCAAGTGGATAGTGTTGGAGAATGTAACGAGTTGCCGTTTGTATTGTGTTTGTTACAGGCTGTCCGTGCCGCGCCGAACTATAGAGCGACGGATAATCAAAGAACAAGCAGTGGGTAATCGGGTTGTTTGTTCCAAGTCATTGTTCA
>NZ_JBJJLO010000175.1:0-8413 GCF_046230915.1 Pseudomonas sp. KCJK8993 | reverse complement strand
GCTAGGAGAAGAGTAAAAGAGAAAGGGCTGTATGTCACCCCAAACCCGGACAATCGGCGGGCCTGTAAAAATTTTGTGAAATCGCCATCATCTATCTGATAAATATGGTTTTTTTAATCCAAAAAAAAGCACGAGGCCGACAGCCATGAAGGCTGTCGGCGTCGTGCGAATGGACGGTCTGTGGCAACGCCTGGATCAGGCGCGGCGATCCTGGGCGACGAGGCTTACATCGGAGACGATATGGCCATCGAGCAGCTTGATTACACGATCGGCCAATTGGAAGTATTGATCGTCATGGGTGATGATCAGAATGGTCTTGCCGCGGCGCTTGAGTTCCGGCAGCAACTCTTCATAGAAGAAGCGCTTGAAGGGTGGATCCTGGTCTGCCGCCCACTCGTCAAGCACATACACCGGACGGTCTTCCATGTAGGCACACACCAGGGCCAGGCGTTTTTGCTGGCCGTAGGACAGCTCTTTGGTCGTGGAATAACCCAGCCCTTCGATCTTGATCTTGTCGGCCAACCCCAGCGCGCCGAGGTACTTTTGCGCCAGATCCGGGTTGACCTCTTCGCCTTCCGGGCCAATCAACCGGTTGAACAGATGAAAGTCGCTGAACACCGCGGAAAACAGGTCGCGGTAATCGCTGCGGTTGTCATCATTGACGGCAACGCCATCGAGCAGAATCTGCCCGGACTGAGGCACGTACAACCCGCACAATGCCTTGACCAGGGTACTTTTGCCGCAGCCATTGCCACCGATGATGTAGATCAACTCACCGCGGTTGATGGTCAGGTCGACCGGCCCGAGGGCAAAGCCGCTCTCGGCGTCGGCACCGCGGTAGTTCATCACCACGCCTTTGAGGGTGATTTCCTGCCAGTGCTTTTTGTGCTCAAGGCGCAGGACATTGCTGGTTTCCGGCTCGCCTTGCTCGGCATGGTGCTCATTGATCAGGAAGCCGAAATCGGCCAGGCGGGTGATCGCAATCCGGCCCTGCGCGACCACCGGCATGGTGCTGATCAAAAGGCCCAGCGGCCCGAGGATGTACATCACGGTCAGGACGCTGGCGGTCAGCACCTGGCTGTCGGTGATGCTCAGTAGCGGCAAGGCAAACACCAGGCTGCCAATCAGCAGGGACTGAGTGACCAGCCCCATGTTTTCCGCGCCGAGGTACCACAGGTGCTCGATGAAGTTGAAGCGCGCTACCCGCGTCGACGATTCCTTGATCGCCGAACGGCCAAACCAGCGCCGACGGATGCCATTGAGCTTGAGTTCCTTGAGGCCAAAGACCAGACCGTGGGTATGCTCGTTGAAGGCCGTGAACTCATCACGCACACGGCCAGTGAACTTCACCCCGCCAAGGAACAAGAACACATACAACACGGCGCCCAGCGCCAATAGCGCCAGCGTCAACGCAAACACCGTCCATGACAGGTAGGCCAGGTAGGCCAGGCCGAACATGAACACCGTGGATTCCACCAGCATCACCGGCATCACCAACAAGGTGGCGTTGAGTTGCGGAATGTCAGTGGTCAACAGTGTCAGCACATTGGGTGGGCCGCGCCGATCGACTTCCTCAAGGGGCGAGGAGAGGATTTTCTGGCACAGCGCGATGCGCAGGCGCGTCATCAGCTTCATGTTGGCGTAAGCGGGAAACAAGGTCGCGCCGTTACGAAACGCCAGCGCCACCACGCTCAAGCCAACAAACCAATACAGCAGGTGCAAGCGCGACCCCTGCTCGTAAATAGCCTGGTTGACCACGTTAACCACCGCGATCGCCGCCACCCCACTGACGATGCCGGTGACCAGGGAAAAGAACGCCAGCCAGGGATGATTTTGCCAAAGCAGGCGCAAGACCGAGCCCGGCTTGGGCGGCTTCTCATGCTCTTTGTTCATGGACCAACTCCTCAAATACACGCAAGACCGGGCATGGCCCGCCAGACAAGCCGCTGCTACCGGCCCTGTTGCCGGCGCCGCCAAGTGTACGGACTGGCGCCAATTCGGCTGTCCCCGAAAGCTTGTACAACAGGTGAACCGACACCAATACACACCGCCGAGGCGGATGCCCTCCCGAATGTCCCCGCTTTCCATTGCAGACCGGTGCGGCATGACTGGGCCTAATACGGTCCCCAGCCGGACCCTTCAGGAGTGAAAGATGGCTGCAAGCCTCTCGGCACGGCCGGCGCCCCCGCCGACATCCCCGTACAACAAGCGAATCGCGCCACCGCCAACCCTCCCTGCCAGGAGATGAAGAGCTCGTTGCCGATTCGCCTGAATACGCGAACCCAAGGGGCCGCGGGCAAGGTGTCACGCGTTGCGGTGCACGAATGCACACGGGGATCGCGCGATGGCAGCCCGGCGCTGCGGGATACTGCGCTGCAATCCTTTACATGAGGCAGGCCAATGAACAAGTTTGCTTTCTCTGCGGTGGCGGTTGCAGTGGCACTGAGCGGGTGCTCACTGATCCCTGGCTACCACCCACCGGCAGCTCCGGTGACCATGCAATACCCGCAAGGCCCGGCCTATGCCGCCGCTGCAGGTACCGTCAGCGAAAACGTTGCTCGCCAGGGCTGGCGCACGTTGTTCCACGACCCCGCCTTGCGGCAGTTGGTCCAGAGCGCTCTTACCGAGAACCGCGACCTGCGTGTGGCGGCGCTGAATGTCCAGGCGTACCGCGCGCAGTACCAGATCCAGCGCGCTGACCTGTTCCCGGTGGTCTCGGCGACGGCGGGCGGCAGCCGCCAGCGGGTACCGTTCCTCGACGCACAGCGCTCGTTGTTTTCGTCACAGCAGGGGCTGATTACCGACCGTTCGGCGCAGTTGATCGTGTACACCGCCCAGGGCGGCGCATGGGCGCAACCGACCCGGCTGGCCGCTGCCGAGACGCGGCCATGAGTACCTTCGAGCCCGGGCAATATGTGCGCCTGCGCTCGGGGGGCAAAAGGATGCTGGTCAAACCGTCACTGGAGGCGACGCCATTGCCGCACTCCACCCTGGTGCTGTGTGAGTACGAAGAGAAAAAACGCACGGTGCAGGGGTTTTACATCGCCACCGACCTGAAGCTGGTGAGCGCCCCTCAAAAGTAAAGCCGCCCCGGCCCACAAAGTCGCCGCCATCAGAAACGAGCAAACCTCTGTCGATATTCAGTCGGCGTAAGCCCGGTCACCCCCCTGAACATGCGTCGGAGGTTGGAGTCACTGCTGAAACCCAGCTCTTCACAGATGGATTGGATCGACGCGGACGTCAGCACCAATCGTTCGCCTACCTGGCTAAGTTTGATGCGGCGCACGTAAGTGGCCGTGGCCAGTCCCGTTTCTGCCTTCACCTTCCGCGCGAGCGTCCGTTGCGACATGCGCAGAGCATCCGCAAGTTTTTGCACCGTGATCTGTTCGGCAGGTAGCGAATGCACAAGCGTATGCATGCGTCGCAGAATCTCGCCAGGCTGCTCGATCAGGCTCAACGACTGGAACGCATCATGCGTTTGCGTGGGGCGCGGGAGCACCATCAGCCGAATCAGGTCGTGCAGTGCCGTCTGGCTGACATGCGTCTCCAGCAACGCCTGGGCAATGGGCAGATAACCATTGACGCCGCTGGCCGTCGCGGTCCGCTCGTTGAAGATGCAGTGCTTTTCCATCTGCCAACGCGTGCCGGAGTACCGCTTGAGCAGTGTGTCGGCCAGCCACCAGGTTGCCGTGGCTTCTTCGCCAGCCAAACGCCCCGCTGCGGCGGCAAGAATGACGCCCGTGCAGTAGCTCCAGACTTTACAGTCCTTGCCAATCCGAGCGATGGCCCTGACCAGTTCCCTATTGGCGATAACGGCCGCTTCCGCCTGGCTAACAGACTCGGCCCAAAAGCCGGGAATCAGGATTGCATCGAGGGTCAGCTCGCAAATGCAGTGACTGGCCGAGAGCTTCAAGCCATGAGCGCACTCGACTGTCCCCCTTTGCGTGCTGACGTAGTGCGTCTCGAACAGTGCCGCCCCCGAGCGCCGGTTGGCGGCATGAAGCAGATCATTGAATGCCAGTAGGCCTGCGGGCATACAGTTGGGAAACAGGGTAAGACCGATTCGAAGTGTACTAGGCATGGCAGGAAATGAGTGAATTGTGGCTGAAGCCGCCATTATGGACGCATCATCTGGCGGGCACCATGAACCCATTATTGGGAAGAGGTTCATGATGAAGATTCGGCAGATCCGTAACGCAACCCTCATTCTGGAACTGGACGACAAGCGGATCCTGGTCGATCCGATGCTCGCCGGTAAAGGTACCCTTCCGTCGTTGAGGCTGTTTTCTTCCTGGCAACGGAACCCGATCGTCGAGTTGCCTGCCTCGGCGGAACAGGCCCTCGACACGGTCACTCACTGCCTGATCACGCACTGCCAGAAAGGCCATTTCGACCATCTTGATCGGGCAGCCATCGATTGGTTGATTTCACGAAATGTTCCGGTTATTTGCACTCCGCATGATGCTCCCTACCTGGCCAGGCGAAAGCTGAACGTTCAGCCGTTGGCGGAGGGACACCGTGATCCGGTCGCGTTTCTGGGCGGCCTGATTCGTACAGTGCGATGCACCCATGGTGGTGGGCTGGTCGGGCGCATGATGGAGCACGGTGTCGGCTATCTGATCGAATATCCAGGCGAGCCCAGCATTTATCTGGCCGGGGATACTGTATTGACGCAAACCGTTCGCGAATTCGTAATGCGCCATCAACCGCAGGTCAGCGTCGTCCCAGCGGGAGGTGCACGTTTCGATGTTGGCGGTGACATCATCATGGGAGTGGCGGATGTCCTGGAATTCGTCACCCTCAGCGAGGGCATCGTCGTTGCGAACCACCTGGAAGCTATCAACCATTGCCCTGTCACGCGACGGGAGTTAAGGAAGGCCGCCATCGACATGGGGGTTGCCCACAAGCTGCTTATTCCCGCCGATGGCGAGCGCCTAGAGGTTGGGTATCCAGCAGGACGCTCATTTCCGGCCAACGCTGCCCCTCAACTCATCTAAAGCCCAGACGGCTTGGTATATTCACGGCTTCACCATGGGATGACCGGAATAGTTGCTTGTCGCCCCAGTTACCCATTGCTCAGGGAGTGCGCCATGGCTGTAGAGATCCAGCTTTCAGAAAATGTGACGGAAGAAGAGCGGTCAGGAATTCTGACCCCATTGTTGGCCCATAACCTGGCCAATGGTGGAGACGATGCGCATGAAACATTTGCCCTGTTGCTACGAGATCCTGAGAGTAACGACGTCATTGGCGGGCTGTACGGCAAGATTTCTTATCGATGGCTGCTCATCGATCTTGTCAGCGTGCCCGAGTCGATGCGGGGCCAGGGGATCGGAGAACGGCTGATTCGCATGGCTGAAGAGGTCGCGCAGAAAAAGAATTGCAGGGGTGTCTGGCTGGAGACCTTCAGCTTTCAAGCGCCCGGATTTTACCAAAAACTGGGTTACTCCGAATTCGGACGCCTGGCGGATTACCCGCCGGGACATACCCGGCTGTATTTCCAGAAGCCGTTGTGCTGACAGCGTTTTGTATCTTGATTCGAGAGCTGCACTGGGTGGCAGTCACTCCTTTGGCCCTCGTCGTCGATGCCAGCCAAGGGACGGAAGCGGCCCCTCAGTTCTGCTCTTGGCGGTCCTTGCCCCCTCCATGGTTGATCCCCTGCAACACCGCGCCACCCATTCCGGATGGGGGCGCTGCCGTCGACGGCACCTCTAAAGTAGCCAGGGTTCAAGGCTGCGGCGCACTGCGCTAACCCAAACCAAGACCGCCTGGCATTCGGTAGCGCGTTCACATCGACCCGTTGCTTGATGGGGATACCTCCACTTCAACTACCGGCGAGGATCTTATCCTCGCGGACGAGACCGCGCTTCAGGGAGGTACTCAACAGTTGTCCGTAAGAGTCCCGTTTATGTCCGTAAATACCCCATCCCTCTGAACCGGACTGTTCTAGTTTCTACCAGCCCCTGATCAGCGGCTCGGTCTTCAGTGCCGGCTCGCTTGCAACGAGCCTGGCAACGCGGGGTGATCTTTTGCACACAAAAACAATAAACAGGGAGATTCAAATGAGTATCCGACGCTATCGTTCTGTTCTCGTTGTCATCACCTGCTTGTTATGTTCGACCGGCTTTGCTGGCGAACAACCTTATCGATTCGGCTTGGGCAAAGCCGATATTACCGGCGAGGCAGCGGAAGTCGGGATGATGGGATACTCCTCCACCGACCAGAAGACCGCTGGTATTCATACGCGGCAATGGTCGAGGGCGTTCATCATTGAAGAGGCGGCCACGGGCAAGCGGCTGGTATACGTCAACACCGACCTGGGCATGATTTTCCAAGCGGTGCAGCAAAGTGTCTTGCGCAAGTTGGAGAAGAAGTACCCAGGGATCTATAACGAAAACAATGTGATGCTGGCGGCCACTCACACTCACTCCGGTCCCGGGGGCTTTTCCCATTACACGATCTACGACTTGTCGGTGCTGGGCTTTCAGGAAAAGACCTTTAACGTGATTGTCGATGGCATCGTGCGTTCAATTGATCAGGCCCATCGACAGATGCAACCTGGTCGATTGTTTTATGCCAAGGGTGATCTCACCAATGCCAGCAAGAACAGGTCGCTGCTCTCTCACCAGCGCAATCCGGATGTCGCCGGCTACATAGACGGTATCGACCCGGAAATGACGGTATTGAAGTTCGTCGACCAACAGGGCGAGCTTGCCGGAGTCATCAGCTGGTTCCCTGTGCACGCCACGTCCATGACCAATAACAATCATCTGATTTCTTCTGATAACAAAGGCTATGCGTCTTACCACTGGGAACACGACATCAGTAAGAAACCGGGGTTTATCGCCGCCTTTGCCCAGACCAATGCCGGCAATTTGTCGCCCAACTTGAACTTGCGCCCAGGTTCCGGGCCGACCGAGAACGAGTTCGCCAATACCAAGGAAATCGGCCTGAGGCAGTTCAACAAAGCCTATGAACTGGCCACCGGGCCGACCGAGGAAGTGACCGGCGGGCTCGACAACCGCTTTCAGTTCGTCGACTTCCACGGCCTGACCATACGCCCTGACTACACCGATGGCACACCGAAGACGCTGTGTATCGCCGCTTTGGGCAGCAGCCTGGCGGCCGGCAGTACGGAAGATGGCCCTGGCCCACTGGGCATCAGTGAAAGCAATAATCCGCTGCTGTCTTTCCTCGGCGGCTTGCTCACCGGTGTGCCGTCCAAAGAGCTGAAGAAGTGCCAGGCTGAAAAACAGATACTGGCCGATACTGGCAACAAGAAACCCTTCCCCTGGACCCCCAATGTGCTGCCGATCCAGATGTTTCGCATCGGCCAGCTCGCCGTGCTGGGGGCACCGGCCGAGTTTACGGTGATGTCCGGTGTGCGCATTCGCCGGGCGGTACAAGCCATCGTCGCCCCCATGGGCATCAACCATGTGATCTTCAATGGTTATGCCAACGCCTACGCCAGTTACGTCACCACCCGCGAGGAATACAGTGTCCAGGAATATGAAGGCGGCTCGACGATCTTCGGCCCCTGGACCCAGGCCGCCTATCAACAGCTGTTCACCGACATGGCCAGCGCCATGCGTGACCAGCAGCCGGTCGCCAGCACCGCCCAGCCACCTGACCTGTCCTGCTGCCTGCTGAACTTCCAGACCGGTGTCGTCACCGATGCCCCCTACATCGGCACCTCGTTCGGCGATGTATTGCAGCAACCGGAAAAAATCTACCACCGGGGACAAACCGTGACGGTGGCCTTCGTCACCGGACACCCGAAGAACAACCTGCATACCGAAGACACCTTCCTGAGCGTGTACTACACCTCGGCCGACCCCGCCCGTGATAAACCGGCGATACGCGTGGCGACCGACAACGACTGGGGAACCAAATACCGCTGGGAACGGGTCGGTATTTCCGCATCGAAGGCGACTATTTCCTGGGATATTCCACAGGATGCCAAACCCGGCTTCTACTACATCAGCCATGGCGGTGATCAGAAGAATGTCTGGGGCACTATCAGTGCCTTTACAGGAACGACCCGAAAGTTTGAAGTAGTCGCTGATTGATCTTGGATTGGTAATAAGTTAATTGCTGCCGAGGTTCATCTTTGTTCATCAGGGATACTTCATTTGTAATACTTGTAACCTACTCTGCCGGCCATTGCCGTATAGGGCTTAATCGGCTCGAGTTCGACCACACACACTCTTTCTTCAGGGACCGACCATGCTTGACATCAAGGCGCTAGCCGCCAACATCGCCGCGCTTTCTCGATCTGCCAGCACGCTGTCGGAGGCGGAGCGCAAGCAACGCGCGGAAAACTTGATAGAGGAGATAAAAAGCGCTGTCGCCAAAGGGGCGAATCTGAACCAGGCCTATGCCTACACCCAGGAACTGACGCCGTACATCGAGCCCC
>NZ_JBJJLO010000174.1:0-8486 GCF_046230915.1 Pseudomonas sp. KCJK8993 | reverse complement strand
AGCAGCAAAGTGCCCCGGTTTTTTCCCCCCTACCGGCCTGACCATGCCCGCCACTCCACGCTTCCCCCTCCTCGCCTACCTGTGCGCCTGCCTGATCGCCCTGCTAGCCCTGTGCAGCTACTGGTACGGCCTCGGCCGGCCGGTGCAGTTGCCCGACGTCGCCAGCGCCAGCCACAAGCTGCAATGCGCCTCCTACACCCCGTTCGACAAGGACCAGTCGCCGTTCGACCAGCCGTTCAAGCTGCGCCCAGAGCGCATGGACGCCGACCTGGCGCGGCTGGCGAGCCGCTTCGAGTGCATCCGCACCTATTCCATGAGCGGCCTGGAGGCCCTGCCGGAGCTGGCGCGCAAGCATGGCCTGAAGCTGATGATCGGAGCCTGGATCAACAGCAACCCGGCGGATAACGAAAGAGAGGTGGACCTGCTGATCGCCTCGGCCAACGCCAACCCGGATGTGGTCAGCGCGGTGATCGTCGGCAACGAGGCACTGCTGCGCAAGGAAATCACCGGCGCCCAGCTGGCCCGGCTGATCACCAGGGTCAAGCATAACGTCAAGCAGCCAGTGACCTACGCCGACGTCTGGGAATTCTGGCTCAAGCACCCGGAGGTGGCCCCGACCGTGGATTTCCTGACCATCCACCTGCTGCCCTACTGGGAAGACGATCCCTCGAACATCGACGTGGCCCTGGACCATGTGGCCCAGGTGCGCCAGGTGTTCGGCAACCGCTTCGCCCCCAAGGATGTGCTGATCGGCGAGACCGGCTGGCCCAGCGAAGGCCGCCAGCGCGAGACCGCGATCCCCAGCCGGGTCAACGAAGCCCGGTTCATCCGCGGTTTCGTCGCCCTGGCCGAGCAGAATGGCTGGCACTACAACCTGATCGAGGCCTTCGACCAACCCTGGAAACGCGCCAGCGAAGGCGCGGTCGGTGGTTACTGGGGGCTGTTCGACGCCGATCGCCAGGACAAGGGGATTCTCGAAGGTCCGGTATCCAACCTGCCCTACTGGTCCCTGTGGCTGGGCCTGGGAGCGGCGCTCCTGGCCAGCACCCTGCTGCTGGGCGGCGGGGTCGGCAGCACCCGGGCGGCCTTCCTCCTGCCACTGCTGGGTGCTGTGGCGGCCTGCAGCATCGGCACCTTCGCCGAACTGGCGCGGGTCACCAGCCGCTTCGCCAGCGAGTGGGCTTGGGCCGCCCTGCTACTGGGCCTGAACCTGCTGGTCCTGGCCCACGCCGCACTGGCCTTGGGCTCGCGTGAAGGCTGGCGCCAGCGGCTGTTCTGCATCCTGGAAAAGCGTGCCGGCTGGCTCCTGGCGGCAGCCGGTTTCGCCGCGGCGGTGATGATGCTCGAGCTGGTGTTCGATCCGCGCTACCGCAGCTTCCCCAGCGCCGCCCTGCTGCTGCCGGCCCTGGCCTTCCTCTGCCGACCGGTGCGGGTACCGCGGCGCGAGGTCGCCCTGCTGACCTTCATCATCGGTGCCGGCATCGCGCCGCAGCTGTACCAGGAAGGCCTGGCCAACCAGCAGGCCTGGGGCTGGGCCCTGGTCAGCCTGCTGATGGTCGCCGCGCTGTGGCGCAGCTTGCGGGCGCGGATCGGCTGATCCGCCCGGCTAGGGGCGAGGAGCGCGCACCAGGCGCAGGCTGGCGATCACCAGGGCGAAGACCGCCAGGCTGGTGTTGTACAGCACCAGGGCCGGGAGCCCGGCCGCCATGGCCAGCAGCGCCAGCCCCCAGCCCAGCCGCCCTGGCACGACGAAGGCCAGCAGCGCCGCGCCCAGGGCACTCCAGCCCAACACCTTGAAATGAATCATCCAACCCAGGCTGGAACGCAACGCGCACTCCCAGCGGCCGGCCTCGTCGATGCATACGCCCACCCAGCGGGCATCCTCCATGAAGCCATAGCGCAGGCCATAGCTGGCGGCCAGCCAGAGCGCCAGGGCCAACAGCAACAAGATCAGGGGAAAGCGGCGGGACATGGGGGCACTCCAGGCAATCAAAACGGCGCCCAGCATAATCCCCCGGAAACACTTGGCAAGCACCATGCGCGCATAGCTATTCAGCCGAGGGTGGCAACGTGTATCGTCCGGCTACTATCACCATCACCCCCAGGCCAGACCGCCATGGACGTTATTTGCGCCCGCACATGGCACTTCGGCAGCAACGCGGTGGTCATAGCCTGCGAATCTCATTCGGCACCTTCCTTCTAGGGATACAGTCATGCTTCGTTCCTTGCGCCTCACCGCTCTGTTCGGTGGCCTTATCCTGAGTGCGTCCGCCCTGGCGGTCGATGTCGACCCAGCCAGCTACGGCTACCCGTTGACCAATCCCTTCGAAGCCACCATCGCCACCACGCCGCCGGACTTACGCCCGGAGCTGCCCTCGGACGATGACATCCGCCAGTCCGACTACAGCCTGACCCTGCGCCCGGAACGCGAATTCACCCTGCCGGACAATTTCTGGGCAGTGAAGAAACTCACCTACCGCATCGCCACCCAGGACCACGCCGCCCCGCTGATCTTCCTGATCGCCGGTACCGGCGCGCGCTACGACAGCACCCTCAACGAATACCTGAAGAAGCTCTACTACAAGGCCGGCTACCACGTGGTGCAGCTGTCCTCGCCCACCAGCTTCGACTTCATCAGCGCCGCGTCGCGCTTCGCCACCCCCGGGGTCACCGCCGAGGACGCCCAGGACATGTACCGGGTGATGCAAGCGGTGCGCGCGCAGAATTCCAAGCTGCCGGTCACCGACTATTACCTCACCGGCTACAGCCTGGGCGCCCTGGACGCAGCGTTCATCAGCAAGCTCGACGAGACCCGGCGCACCTTCAACTTCAAGAAGGTCCTGCTGCTCAACCCGCCGGTCAACCTCTACACCTCGATCACCAACCTGGACAAGCTGGTACAGACCGAGGTCAAGGGCATCAGCAGTAGCACCACGTTCTACGAGCTGATGCTGGCCAAGCTGACCCGCTACTTCCAGCAGAAGGGCTATATCGATCTCAACGACGCCCTGCTCTATGACCTGCAGCAATCCAAGCAGCACCTGAGCAACGAGCAACTGGCGATGCTGATCGGCACCGCCTTCCGCTTCTCCGCGGCGGACATCGCCTTCACCTCGGACCTGATCAACCGGCGCGGCCTGATCACCCCGCCCAAGTACCCGATCCGCGAGGGCACCAGCCTCACGCCATTCTTCAAGCGCGCCCTGCAATGCGACTTCGACTGCTACCTGACCGAACAGGTGATCCCGATGTGGCGCGCCCGTACCGATGGCGGCAGCCTGCTGCAACTGGTCGACCAGGTGAGCCTGTACGCCCTGCAGGACTATCTCAAGGCCAGCCCGAAGATCGCCGTGATGCACAATGCCGACGACGTCATCCTGGGCCCGGGCGACCTGGGCTTCCTGCGCAGGACCTTCGGCGATCGCCTGACCGTCTACCCCCATGGTGGCCATTGCGGCAACCTCAACTATCGCGTCAATAGCGACGCCATGCTGGAGTTCTTCCGTGGCTAAACATCTCCTGCTTATCGCTGCGTTGCTCTGCACAGGCTATGCCCAGGCCGATAACAGCCAGGCCGGCACCACCCGCGCGCCCGATCCCGACGGGTTCACCGAGCCGCTGCAACAACTCAAGTTCAACCCGGGCCTGGACCAGCGTGAATTCGAACGCTCGACCCTCAGCGCACTGAACGTCTACGACCCGCTGGAGTCCTGGAACCGCCGGGTCTACCACTTCAACTATCGCTTCGACCAATGGGTGTTCCTGCCCGTGGTGGACGGCTACCGCTACATCACCCCGAGCTTCCTGCGCACCGGGGTAAGCAACTTCTTCAACAACCTGGGCGATGTACCCAGCCTGCTCAACAGCCTGCTGCAGTTCAAGGGCCAGCGCTCCATGGAGACCACCGCCCGCCTGCTGGTCAACACCACCATCGGCATCGCCGGCCTGTGGGACCCGGCCACCAAGATGGGCCTGCCACGCCAGAGCGAGGACTTCGGCCAGACCCTGGGCTTCTATGGCGTTCCTGGCGGCCCCTACTTGATGCTGCCAATCCTCGGCCCGTCGAACCTGCGCGACACCGCCGGCCTGGCGGTGGACTACAGCGCCGAGTCGGCGATCAACTTCCTCAACGTCGCCGAAGTCAGCAAGAACCATCCGGAGCTCTGGCTATTGCGTGGCGTCGACAAGCGCTACCAGACCAACTTCCGCTATGGCGAGCTGAACTCGCCGTTCGAGTACGAACAAGTGCGCTACGTCTACACCGAAGCGCGCAAGCTACAGATCGCCGAGTAAATACCCGGCCGCCCTTCATCACAGGGCGGCCAATTCCCGCCATTCAGCCTTACCTTTCAACTGGCTCCGCCAGGCTCAAGACACCCATTGGCAGCTTCAGGCAATGTAGATACGATGCTAATCGTTAGCTGGCTACCTATATGACCAGAACATGAAACTGCCGACCTTTCGTGTCGCCGATGCCTGGCAAGCCCTCTTCGCTCCCACGCCGTCGGACCTGCTGTTCGCCACCCGGAACCTGATTGCCGGTGGGCTGGCGCTCTACCTGGCCCTGCGCCTGGACCTTCAACAACCGCAATGGGCCCTGACCACCGTGTTCATCGTCAGCCAGTCCAGCAGTGGCATGGTCCTGGCCAAGGGGGTTTATCGCCTCTTGGGTACGGTGGTCGGAGCCCTGGCATCGGTCCTGCTCATCGGTCTGCTGGGCCAGGCCCCGCTGCTGTTCCTGCTGGCCATGGCCCTTTGGCTGGCCTTGTGTACCACCGGCGCCTCGCTGCTGCGCAACCATGCCGCCTACGGTTTCGTACTGGCCGGCTATACCGCGGCAATCATTGCCCTGCCCGCCACCGTGGCGCCCTTGCAGGTGTTCGACCAAGCCGTGGCACGTTGCTCGGAAATCGGCCTGGGGATCATTTGCGCCTGCGTGGCCAGCATCGTGCTCTGGCCACGCCGGGTCGAGCAGACCCTCGCCGCCCAGGGCCGGGCAGCCTGGCTGGCCGGGCGCCGCGCCGCGGCCTCGGAACTGTTGGGAGAAGACCAGCGCCAGGGCCTGCTGCTCGCCCTGGGCAGCATCGTCACCGTGGATGCCCAGCGCGACCACGCCTGGTTCGAAGGAGCACAGGGGCGTCGCCGCTCCCAGGCATTGCGCGTTCTCAGCCGTGATCTGCTGGGCCTGATGCGCGCCGCCAGGAGTGTGGCCCGACAGCGACAGTTGCTCGAACCCCAGGAAGCACAATCGATGCAAGCGCTGATCCGCGAAACCAGCCAGGCCCTGGCAACCGAGCATCAGTCACCCTTGGCCGCCCTGACCCAGCGCCTGGAACAAGGCTTGGCCGATCGCTCGCAATCGGCTGAAGCCCGTCTCTGCCAACTGCAACTGTCACAGGTGCTGGACCTGGTGGCGCAAAGCGCTCGTAGCGTCAGTGCCCTGGAACAGGGCCTGGTCCCCCCCGGCGCCCCAGGAGCCTTGTCCTGGCACCGAGACCTTGAGCACGGCGTGCTGGGCGGATTGCGCAGTGCCCTGGCCTTTCTCGCCGTGGCCGCTTTCTGGCTCCTCTGCGCCTGGCCTTCGGGCCTGGGGGCGGTCTCCATCTGCGGTGTAGTGCTAAGCCTGTTCGCCGGCCGTGAGAACCCCGCAGCGGCCTGCCTGAACTTCCTCAAGGGCATCGCCCTGTCGATTCCTGTCGCAGGCTTCGTCGGCCTCGGCCTGCTCCCCGGCTGGGATGGCTTTCCCCTACTGTGCCTGGGCCTTGGCGTGCCGCTGTTTTTCGCGTCGCTCTGCATGAGCCGGCCCAAACTGGCACCGATCGCGTCGGCCTTCTGCATCTTCTTCGTCAACAACGTCGGCCCCGGCAACCTGATGACCTATGACCTGGCCGCGTTCCTGAACAAGGCCATGGCCACCCTGGTGGGCGTCGCTATTGCCGTGGTGGTGCTGCGCCTGGTCAGCCTGAACCCGGGGGAGCATCACTACCGCCGGATGTTCAAAGCCTCGTTGTTCGACCTGGCACAGCTCACCTCAAGGCCGCTGGAGCAGGCGGAAAGCTGGTTCGGCGGACGCATGGCCGACCGTCTGATCCGCGTGTCCCGGTATTGGCAGATGCAACCCGAGCACCGCCGCGACCACTGGGACAATGGCCTCCAGGGGCTGGACCTGGGAGACGAGCTGCTACAACTGCGCGGCTGCCTGGATACCACTCGCGGCGCCCTGGCCATCGAGCGAGATCGCTATCTGAGTCACCTGGCCCTGCTGCTCAGGAACGGCGGCCCTACGGCCCTGCGCCACGACCAGTTGGATGCCCCGACGCGATCCTTGCTCCAGGCACTGACAACCGCGCCCACCCTCCCCGAAACCTCACGGGAGATGGCCCGCGCCGCACTCGTGCAATTGCAGTTCACCTGGCGCCGCTGGTGCCGTCGACAGGCCCAGGCACCGCGACCACGGACAGCGCAAGCCGTGGCCTGAGGCCAGGCTCAACCGCGCACGCCACGCCAGAGCTTGCCCGCCAGCGTCACCACCGCCAGCACCAGGGCCCCGGCAATGACCCCGGCCACCGCATTGAGCAGGGTCGGCGTCAGCACCGCAATGGCGCCGAGCAGCGAGGCACTGCGTTCGGCCACGCCTTCGATCAAGTGATGCAAGGCGGGAACCCCATGGGTCAGGATGCCGCCGCCGACCATGAACATGGCCGCGGTGCCGATCACCGACAGGCTCTTCATCATGTAGGGCGCCGCACGCAGGATCGCCCCGCCCACGCTCCTGGCCAGCTGTCCCGGCTTACGCGCCAGCCACAGGCCCAGGTCATCGAGCTTGACGATGCCGGCCACCAGGCCATAGACGCCGACGGTCATGACGATGGCGATGCCCGACAGCACCACCACTTGCTGGGCCAGCGGCGCGTCGGCCACCGTGCCCAGGGTAATGGCGATGATTTCGGCGGAGAGGATGAAGTCGGTGCGCACCGCCCCCTTGATCTTGTCCTTTTCGAAGGCCACCAGGTCGGTGGCCGGATCCGCCACGGCCTCGATCAGCTGGTCATGGGCCGCCTGGTCCTGGGCCTTGCCGTGGAGGAACTTGTGGGCCAGCTTCTCGAAACCCTCGAAGCACAGGTAGGCGCCCCCGAGCATCAGCAGCGGAATCACCAGCCAGGGAGCCAAGGCACTGATGGCCAGGGCCGCCGGCACCAGGATCAACTTGTTGCGAAACGAGCCCTTGGCCACGGCCCAGACCACCGGGACCTCCCGTTCGGCGCGAACCCCGGACACCTGCTGGGCATTGAGGGCCAGGTCATCGCCCAGCACACCGGCAGTCTTCTTCGCCGCCATCTTGGTCATCAGGGCCACGTCGTCCAGCACCGCGGCGATATCGTCGAGCAAAACCAGCAAACTGCTTCCTGCCATGGGCCAGGCTTCCCTGCGTGAAATGAGGCGCGCAGCATACCGCGCCGCAGGAGGGCCAGGCGAGATGTCGGCGAACCGCTCGGCAAACGGTCGGCGCGCTCCTCGAATGCAGGCAAGACCACGGCCAATGGGCATTCTTGAGCCCTTCGCGAGCCCGGTGCTACCATGCGCAACCGCCGAACAGGCAAGGAATCCCCCGGTTTATGAGCACCATCCGCGAGCGCAATAAAGAACTGATCCTGCGGGCCGCCAGTGAAGAATTCGCCGACAAGGGCTTCGCCGCGACCAAGACCAGCGACATCGCCGCCAAGGCCGGGCTGCCCAAGCCCAACGTCTACTACTACTTCAAGTCCAAGGAAAACCTCTACCGCGAGGTGCTCGAAAGCATCATCGAGCCGATCCTCCAGGCGTCCACCCCGTTCAATGCCGATGGCGTGCCCAGCGAGGTGCTCAGCGGCTACATCCGCTCGAAGATCCGCATCTCCCGCGACCTGCCCTTCGCCTCCAAGGTATTCGCCAGCGAGATCATGCATGGCGCGCCGCACCTGAGTCCGGACCAGGTGGAACAGCTCAACGCCCAGGCCAAGCACAACATCGAGTGCATCCAGACCTGGATCGACCGTGGCCAGATCGCCCCGCTGGACCCGCACCACCTGATGTTCAGCATCTGGGCCGCGACCCAGACCTACGCCGACTTCGACTGGCAGATCTCGGTGGTCACCGGCAAGGCCAAGTTGACCGAAGAAGACTACGAAGCCGCCGCCCAGACCATCATCCGCCTGGTGCTCAAGGGCTGCGAACCCGAATCCGCATGACCCGCCCTCCTGACGCCGCCCGGTCCACGGGCGCTGCAGGGTTCGTGTAGCCGCTGCCGCAGGCTGCGCACGGCTCGGCACGAGCCGCCTGGTGGCTCTCGGCAATCAACCTGAGGTTCCGCGTCGCCCGGTTTGGCGGGCGCTGCGCAGTCGATCGCAGCCTCGCAGGCTCGACAGCGGCTACACGTACTGCGCGACCTAGGCGCCGACGCCGGCATCCGCGGCCAGGCCCTGGGCCTCGATGGCGCTGATGGCGCA
>NZ_JBJJLO010000173.1:0-9091 GCF_046230915.1 Pseudomonas sp. KCJK8993 | reverse complement strand
AGGCCGTATGCGGTGTAGCTAAGACGGGAGCGCAAGGCCGGTCTTACTTGCGATCTTCCAGCTTGGTGATGTCGCGCGACTCGTAGCCGGTGTACAGCTGACGAGGACGGCCGATCTTGTAAGGGCTGGAGAGCATTTCCTTCCAGTGGGAGATCCAGCCGACGGTACGCGCCAGGGCGAAGATCACGGTGAACATGCTGGTTGGAATGCCGATCGCCTTGAGGATGATCCCCGAGTAGAAGTCGACGTTCGGGTACAGCGAGCGCTCGATGAAGTACGGGTCGGTCAGGGCGATCTCTTCCAGGCGCATGGCCAGTTCGAGTTGCGGATCGTTGTTGATGCCCAGTTCCTTGAGGACCTCGTCGCAGGTCTGCTTCATCACGGTGGCGCGCGGGTCGCGGTTCTTGTAGACACGGTGGCCGAAGCCCATGAGCTTGAACGGATCGTTCTTGTCCTTGGCCTTGGCGATGAACTTGTCGATGTTCGACACGTCGCCGATTTCATCGAGCATGGTCAGCACGGCTTCGTTCGCACCGCCGTGGGCCGGACCCCAGAGGGCCGCGATACCGGCAGCGATACAGGCGAACGGGTTGGCGCCCGAGGAGCCAGCCAGGCGCACGGTGGAAGTGGAGGCGTTCTGCTCGTGGTCGGCATGGAGGATGAAGATCCGGTCCATCGCCTTGGCCAGTACCGGGCTGATCGGTTTGATCTCGCACGGGGTGTTGAACATCATGTGCAGGAAGTTCTCCGCGTACGACAGGTCGTTGCGCGGATACATCATCGGCTGGCCCATGGAGTACTTGTAGACCATCGCTGCCAGGGTGGGCATCTTGGCGACCAGGCGCACGGCGGAGATCTCGCGGTGCTGCGGGTTATTGATGTCCAGGGAGTCGTGGTAGAACGCCGAAAGGGCGCCGACTACGCCGCACATGACGGCCATCGGGTGGGCGTCGCGACGGAAGCCGTTGAAGAAACTCTTCAGTTGCTCGTGAACCATGGTGTGGTTCTTCACGGTGCTGACGAACTGGGCCTTCTGCTCGGCATTGGGCAGTTCGCCGTTGAGCAGCAGGTAGCAGGTTTCCAGGTAGTCCGATTTCTCGGCCAGCTGTTCGATCGGGTAGCCACGGTGCAGCAGGACACCCTGGTCGCCGTCGATATAGGTGATTTTCGACTCGCAGGAGGCGGTCGACATGAAACCGGGGTCGAAAGTGAAGCGGCCCGTGGCCGTCAGGCCCCTAACATCGATTACATCGGGACCAACGGTGCCGGTTAAAATGGGCAGCTCGACGGGGGCTGCGCCCTCGATGATCAACTGCGCTTTTTTGTCAGCCATGTGGCCTCCTATTTATGCTTGAAATCATCAGACAGACCCCCCACGCAGGGCCCGCACCACTATAGTGGGATAAATCTGAATGTCAATTTGCCTAAAGTCTTGTCCCAGAAGGCTTTGAGAGGGATTTTTTAGCGAAATTCACTGCCATTTACGCCTTTTGCAAAGCTAACGCAATCAGCTATTAGGGGAAGGGGTTTGCGTTGTCATTAGTAGCCTAACTGTCTATACTCGGCCACCGACCGCCATGGGCTTCTGGGCCCGTTTTGATGGGGGTCGCACTCCCTGGGTGGTGGTTACCTGACCAGTGCACTCCCCAACAACTTTGCCCTGATTGTTAGGGGCTCTTCAGTGTGAAAAAAGCCGTGAATAGCCAACGACCTGTAAACCTAGACCTAAGGACCATCAAACTCCCCATTACCGGCGTTACGTCGTTTCTCCACCGTGTTTCCGGCATCATCCTCTTCCTGGGCATTGGCATCATGCTGTACGCATTGAGCAAGTCCCTGGGCTCCGAGGAAGGTTATGCCGAGGTGAAGGCGTGCTTGACCAGTCCGCTGGCCAAATTCGTTGCATGGGGCCTCCTGTCCGCCTTGCTGTATCACTTGGTGGCCGGTGTACGCCATCTGATTATGGACATGGGCATCGGTGAGACGCTGGAAGGCGGCAAGCTGGGCTCGAAAATCGTTATCGCCGTATCCGTGGTGGTAATCGTTCTGGCGGGAGTTTGGATATGGTAACCAGCGTTACGAACCTGTCGCGTTCGGGCCTTTATGACTGGATGGCGCAGCGTGTCTCTGCGGTCGTTCTCGCGGCTTATTTCATTTTTCTGATCGGGTACCTCGTAGCGAATCCGGGCATTGACTACACCCAGTGGCATGGCCTGTTCGCAAACAACTGGATGCGTATCTTCAGTCTGCTGGCCCTGGTGGCCCTTGGCGCTCACGCCTGGGTCGGCATGTGGACCATTTCCACCGACTACCTGACGCATATGGCGCTGGGCAAGTCGGCGACAGCGGTACGTTTCCTTTTCCAGGCAGTATGCGGCGTCGCAATGTTCGCTTACTTCGTCTGGGGTGTGCAGATTCTCTGGGGTATCTGATTCATGGCTAACATTCCAACCATTTCTTTCGACGCCATCATCATTGGCGGCGGTGGCGCCGGCATGCGTGCCGCACTGCAGCTGGCCCAGGGCGGTCACAAGACCGCTGTAGTCACCAAGGTCTTCCCGACCCGCTCGCATACTGTATCCGCCCAGGGTGGCATCACCTGCGCGATCGCCTCGGCCGACCCGAACGATGACTGGCGCTGGCACATGTACGATACCGTCAAGGGTTCCGACTACATCGGCGACCAGGATGCTATCGAATACATGTGTCAGGAAGGTCCGGCTGCGGTCTTCGAGCTGGACCACATGGGCCTGCCGTTCTCCCGTACCGAAACCGGCCGTATCTACCAGCGTCCGTTCGGCGGTCAGTCCAAGGACTTCGGTAAAGGTGGCCAGGCCGCCCGTACCTGTGCCGCTTCCGACCGTACCGGTCACGCGCTGCTGCACACCCTGTATCAGGGCAACCTGAAAGCCGGTACCACTTTCCTCAACGAGTACTACGCAGTTGATCTGGTGAAGAACCAGGACGGCGCGTTCGTTGGTGTGATCGCGATCTGCATCGAAACCGGCGAAACCCTGTACATCAAGTCCAAGGCCACCGTTCTGGCCACCGGCGGTGCGGGCCGTATCTACGCCTCCACCACCAACGCCCTGATCAATACCGGCGATGGTGTCGGCATGGCCCTGCGTGCTGGCGTTCCGGTGCAAGACATCGAGATGTGGCAGTTCCACCCGACCGGTATCGCCGGCGCTGGTGTTCTGGTTACCGAAGGTTGCCGTGGCGAAGGTGGCTACCTGATCAACAAGCACGGCGAACGCTTCATGGAGCGTTATGCTCCGAACGCCAAGGACCTGGCTGGCCGCGACGTAGTGGCACGCTCCATGGTCAAGGAAATCATCGCCGGCAACGGTTGTGGCCCTAACGGCGACCACGTGATGCTCAAGCTGGATCACCTGGGCGAGGAAGTGCTGCACAGCCGCCTGCCTGGTATCTGCGAGCTGTCCAAGACCTTCGCCCACGTTGATCCTGTCGTCGCTCCGGTTCCGGTCGTGCCTACCTGCCACTACATGATGGGCGGCGTTGCCACCAACATCCATGGCCAGGCCATCACCCAGAACGCCGCTGGCGAAGACACCATCATCCCTGGCCTGTTCGCGGTGGGTGAAGTGGCTTGCGTATCGGTACACGGTGCCAACCGCCTGGGCGGCAACTCGCTGCTGGACCTGGTTGTATTCGGTCGTGCGGCTGGCCTGCACCTGGAAAAAGCGCTGACCGACGGTATTGAATACCGCGATGCCAGCGATACCGACGTGGACGTTGCCCTGAGCCGCCTGGCCAAGCTCAACGAGCGTACCACCGGCGAAGACGTCGCCAGCCTGCGTCGCGAGCTCCAGAGCTGCATGCAGAACTACTTCGGTGTATTCCGTACCGGTGAATACATGCAGAAGGGTATTGCCCAGCTGGCCGGCCTGCGCGAGCGCATCGCCAACGTCAAGATCAACGACAAATCCATGGCGTTCAATACTGCCCGTATCGAAGCTCTGGAACTGCAAAACCTGCTGGAAGTGGCTGAAGCCACCGCCATCGCCGCTGAAGTGCGTAAAGAGTCCCGCGGAGCTCATGCTCGTGAAGACTACGAAGATCGCGACGATGAAAACTGGCTGTGCCACACCCTGTACTTCCCGGGTGAGAAGCGCGTTGCCAAGCGTGGTGTTAACTTCTCGCCGAAAACCGTACCGGCTTTCGAGCCTAAAGTCCGGACTTACTAAGGGTGGCAGTCATGTTGCAAGTCGAAGTTTATCGTTACAACCCTGACACCGACGCTGCCCCGAAAACCCAGGTTTTCCAGGTCGATACCGGTGGCAAGGACCTGATGGTGCTGGACGTGCTGGCGCTGATCAAAGAGCAGGACGAGGGTTTCTCCTATCGTCGCTCCTGCCGTGAAGGCGTTTGCGGTTCCGACGGCATGAACATCAACGGCAAGAACGGTCTGGCGTGCATTACGCCGCTGTCCGCCGTGGTCAAGAAGAACAAGCTGGTCATCCGTCCTCTGCCAGGCCTGCCGGTTATCCGTGACCTGGTCGTCGATATGAGCATCTTCTACAAGCAATACGAGAAGGTGAAGCCATTCCTGCAGAACGATACTCCGGCTCCAGCCATCGAGCGTCTGCAGTCGCCGGAAGAGCGTGAGAAGCTCGACGGTCTGTACGAGTGCATCCTGTGCGCTTGCTGCTCGACCTCCTGCCCATCCTTCTGGTGGAACCCGGATAAGTTCCTGGGTCCAGCCGCTCTGCTGCAAGCTTATCGCTTCCTGGCAGACAGCCGTGACACCAAGACCTCCGAGCGTTTGGCTTCGCTGGATGACCCGTTCAGCGTATTCCGCTGCCGGGGCATCATGAACTGCGTCAACGTTTGTCCGAAAGGCCTGAACCCGACTAAGGCCATCGGTCACATTCGTAACATGCTGCTGCAGAGCGGCGTGTGATTCAGCTGTTGTACCCGTAGGACCGCTGTACCGTAAAAGCCGAGGCGCGGGCTTCAACCCGCGTCCTGGCTCTAACCTGAGCAGCAGCTCACAAAGTGGCTGCTCTATATTTTTGAAGAAATGAGACAAGCAGGGGCATCCGGGCTGGTACCCGGACTATCAGCGTGATCCTAAGTGGCTTGTTTTGGTCGCTGCATTCGGACTTCTGCAAGCTTGCTCGGTGTCATCGCCGGTGGCGTTCCCCTAACCGAGGGTGACCAAGCATGCAAGAAAGCGTGATGCAGCGCATGTGGAACAGCGCCTACCTATCCGGTAGCAACGCTGCATATGTGGAAGAGCTCTACGAGCTCTACCTGCACGACCCTAACGCTGTGCCAGAAGAGTGGCGCACTTACTTTGATAAGTTGCCTGCCGACGGCAACACTGCCATCGATGTTTCGCACTCGACGATCCGCGATCATTTCGTCTTGCTGGCAAAGAACCAGCGCCGCGCTCAACCGGTTTCCGCCGGGAGCGTGAGCAGTGAGCACGAGAAGAAGCAAGTTGAAGTGCTGCGATTGATCCAGGCCTACCGGATGCGGGGCCACCAGGCATCCCAGCTGGACCCGCTGGGACTGTGGCAGCGTCCTGCACCTGCAGACCTGTCGATCAATCATTACGGCTTGACCAATGCCGATCTTGATACGACCTTCCGTGCCGGCGACCTGTTCATCGGCAAAGAGGAAGCGAGCCTACGCGAAATTCACGAAGCGTTGCAGCAGACATATTGCCGCACCATCGGCGCTGAATTTACGCACATCACCGATTCCGAGCAGCGCCAGTGGTTCCAGCAACGTCTGGAAAGCGTACGTGGCCGTCCAGCCTATTCGGCCGACATCAAGAGCCATCTGCTCGAGCGCGTAACCGCGGCGGAAGGCCTGGAGAAGTACCTGGGCACCAAGTACCCGGGCACCAAGCGTTTCGGTCTGGAAGGCGGCGAAAGCCTGATCCCGATGCTTGACGAGCTGATCCAGCGTTCCGGTTCCTACGGCACCAAGGAAGTCGTGATCGGCATGGCCCACCGTGGCCGCCTGAACGTGCTGGTCAACACCTTCGGCAAGAACCCGCGCGAGCTGTTCGACGAGTTCGAAGGCAAGAAGAAGGTCGAGTTGGGCTCCGGCGACGTGAAGTATCACCAGGGCTTCTCCTCCAACGTGATGACTTCCGGTGGCGAAGTGCACCTGGCCATGGCCTTCAACCCATCCCACCTGGAAATCGTTTCCCCGGTGGTCGAGGGTTCGGTACGTGCCCGCCAGGACCGCCGCAACGATTCCAGCGGCGACAAGGTCCTGCCGATCTCCATCCACGGTGACGCGGCATTCGCCGGTCAGGGCGTGGTCCTGGAAACTTTCCAGATGTCGCAGACCCGCGGTTTCAAGACCGGTGGTACCGTGCACATCGTGGTCAACAACCAGGTTGGTTTCACCATCAGCAACCCGCTGGACTCGCGTTCCACCGAGTACGCCACCGATGTTGCGAAGATGATCCAGGCGCCGATCCTCCATGTGAATGGCGATGATCCGGAAGCCGTGCTGTTCGTCACCCAACTGGCCATCGACTACCGCATGCAGTTCAAGCGTGATGTGGTCATCGACCTGGTCTGCTACCGCCGCCGTGGCCACAACGAGGCCGACGAGCCAAGCGGCACCCAGCCGCTGATGTACCAGCAGATCACCAAGCAGCGCACCACTCGCGAGCTGTACGCCGAGCGCCTGACCCAGGGCGGCGTGCTCGACGCCGAGCGCGTCCAGGCCAAGGTCGACGAGTATCGCAATGCGCTGGACAACGGCCTGCATGTGGTCAAGAGCCTGGTCAAGGAGCCGAACAAGGAGTTGTTCGTCGACTGGCGTCCATACCTGGGGCACACCTGGACTGCGCGTCACGACACTCGCTTCGATCTGAAGACCCTGCAGGAACTGTCCGCCAAGCTGCTGGAAGTGCCTGAAAGCTTCGTGGTCCAGCGCCAAGTCTCGAAGATCTACGAAGATCGCCAGAAGATGCAAGCCGGCGGCCTGCCCATCAACTGGGGTTATGCCGAGACCATGGCCTACGCCACCCTGTTGTTCGAAGGCCACCCGATCCGCATGACCGGCCAGGACATCGGCCGCGGTACGTTCTCGCACCGCCATGCCGTCCTGCACAACCAGAAGGATGCCAGCACCTACGTGCCGCTCAAGCATCTGTTCGAAGGTCAGCCGCGTTTCGATCTGTACGACTCGTTCCTGTCGGAAGAGGCCGTGCTGGCATTCGAATATGGCTACTCCACCACCACGCCGAATGCGCTGGTGATCTGGGAAGCCCAGTTCGGTGACTTCGCCAACGGTGCCCAGGTGGTGATCGACCAGTTCATCACCAGTGGCGAGCACAAGTGGGGTCGCCTGTGCGGCCTGACCATGCTGCTGCCACATGGCTACGAAGGACAGGGCCCAGAGCACTCCTCGGCACGCCTGGAGCGTTACCTGCAGTTGTGTGCCGAGCACAACATCCAGGTGTGCATGCCGACCACGCCGGCGCAGATCTACCACTTGTTGCGCCGTCAGGTGATCCGCCCGCTGCGCAAGCCGCTGGTGGTCCTGAGTCCGAAGTCGCTGCTGCGCCACAAGCTGGCCATCTCGACCCTGGAAGATCTGGCCGAAGGTTCGTTCCAGACCGTTATCCCGGAAATCGATGCTCTGGATCCGAAGAAGGTCGAGCGCGTGATTCTGTGCAGCGGCAAGGTCTACTACGACCTGCTGGAAAAACGCCGTGCCGAAGGCCGCGAAGATATCGCCATAGTGCGTATCGAGCAGTTGTACCCATTCCCTGAGGACGACTTGAACGAAGTCCTGGCTCCTTACACCAATGCCAAAGCGGCTGTCTGGTGCCAGGAAGAGCCGATGAACCAGGGCGCCTGGTACTGCAGCCAGCACCACCTGCGTCGCAGCATCAGCAACCTCAACAAGTCTCTCGTACTCGAGTACGCGGGCCGTGAGGCTTCTGCTGCTCCAGCATGTGGTTACGCATCGATGCACGCCGAGCAGCAGGAAAAACTGCTGCAAGACGCGTTTACCGTTTAACGCCTTCGCGCACCTGAAACCGAATTTAAGGAACCACAGATAATGGCTATCGAGATCAAAGCCCCCACTTTCCCGGAATCGGTTGCCGATGGCACCGTTGCCACCTGGCACAAGCAACCGGGCGATGCCGTCAAGCGTGACGAGCTGATCGTCGACATCGAGACCGACAAAGTCGTACTGGAAGTGCTGGCTACCGCCGACGGCGTGCTGGGCGCTATCGTCAAGAACGAAGGCGACACCGTTCTGTCCGACGAAGTCCTGGGCTCCATTGTCGAGGGTGGCGCTGCCGCCGCTCCAGCCGCCGCTGCTGCTCCGGCCTCCGCTGCCGCTGCCCCGGCTGCCGCCGAAGGCGAAGACGATCCAATCGCCGCGCCTGCTGCCCGCAAGCTGGCTGAAGAAAACGGCATCAACATCGCTTCCGTTGCCGGCACCGGCAAGGGCGGTCGTGTGACCAAGGAAGACGTAGTGGCTGCCATCGCCGCCAAGAAAGCCGCTCCGGCCGCCGCGCCTGCCAAGGCTCCGGCTCCAGCCGCCGCTGCTCCAGTCTTCGCTGCCGGCGATCGCGTCGAGAAGCGCGTACCCATGACCCGCCTGCGTGCCAAGGTTGCCGAGCGTCTGGTCGAAGCCCAGTCGAACATGGCGATGCTGACCACCTTCAACGAAGTCGACATGACCGAAGTCATGGCCCTGCGTTCGAAGTACAAGGACCTGTTCGAGAAGACCCATAACGGCGTGCGCCTGGGCTTCATGTCGTTCTTCGTGAAAGCTGCCACCGAAGCCCTGAAGCGCTTCCCGGCGGTCAACGCGTCGATCGACGGTGCGGACATCGTCTACCACGGCTACTCGGACATCGGCGTCGCCGTTTCCAGCGATCGTGGCCTGGTGGTACCGGTACTGCGCAACGCCGAGCTGATGAGCCTGGCCGAGATCGAGAACGGCATCGCCACCTTCGGCAAGAAGGCCCGTGATGGCAAGCTGTCGATGGAAGAGATGACTGGCGGTACTTTCACCATCACCAACCGCGGTACCTTCGGGTCGATGGTCGCGACCCCGATCCCCAAACCGCCGCCAG
>NZ_JBJJLO010000172.1:0-9459 GCF_046230915.1 Pseudomonas sp. KCJK8993 | reverse complement strand
CTGCGCGGATCCAGCGGCTCAGGGATTCTTCCCGCTCCCCCATGCGCGCCACCATGTCCTGCGCGCGTTCCGGCGAGTGGATGGCCGCGGCGATGGCCACCCGTGCGAGATCGAGGAAATTATCGTCGGCGAGCAATTGCAGCTTGGCCCGCAGCAGGCTGGCCAGTTGTTCACGCAGGGGCTGGTCGCGGCGGTAGGTGATCTCCGCTTGTGCGCTGATGCTGGCCCAGAGTTGGTTGAGGATTTCGGCGAACAGCTCTTCCTTGCTGGGGAAATGGTTGTACACCGTGCGTTTGGAAACTCCCGCCGTGGCAGCGATCTTGTCCATGCTGGTGATGTCGAAACCACAGGCGCGGAACTCGCTGATCGCCGCCTGGACGATGGCGTTGCGCTTGAGGTCGGTGCGGCGCGTCGGAGCTGTCATGGATCGGGTTCGTTCCGGGTGGTCGGGAAAAGCATCCGGCAGTCTACTTTGTCTTAATCCTGTTGCAATGTAGAAACTACACTGTGTAGTGTAGTTTCCTTCGAAACGATGATCCGCGGTCGGTGCCTGGGTGCAAGGCCGAAAGATCATCCTGCAGCGCAACGCCGGCCCTTCGCGGCGTTCCGTGGAGTCATTCAAGTCATGACCATTGTCTCTTCCAGCGTCACCCCTGTTCCTCGCCAGGAAACCTCGCGCCAGGAACAGGGAGCCTTTCGCAACCACGCCCCGGTGCGTCGCGCAGGCTTCGGCAAGACCTTGCAGATCTTCTGGAACATGCTGTTCCACAAGCCGCGCAATACCCGCCCGTCCGGCGTCATCCCGGTGCAGCCCCTGACCCGCGAACAACTGCTGGCTGCGCCGGACCAGAGTGTCTTCAGGCTTGGACATTCCACGGTGTTGCTGAAGCTGCGTGGCAAGTTCTGGATCACCGACCCCGTGTTCGCCGAACGGGCTTCGCCAGTGCAATGGGCCGGACCCAAGCGTTTCCATCAGCCGCCCATCAGCCTCGCGGCATTGCCGGAGATCGAGGCGGTCATCCTCTCCCACGACCATTACGATCACCTGGACCACCAGACGGTACTGGCGCTGGCCAGCAAGACCCGGCACTTCCTCACCCCCCTGGGCGTGGGCGATACCCTGATCAAGTGGGGCGTGCCCGCAGCCAAGGTACGGCAACTGGACTGGTGGCAGGGATGTGAAATCGAAGGCATCTGCTTTATCGCCACACCATCGCAGCACTTCTCCGGGCGGGGCCTGTTCGATGGCAACCGCACCTTGTGGGCCTCCTGGGTGATGATCGATGGACTGACCCGGATCTTCTTCAGCGGCGATACCGGCTACTTCGATGGCTTCAAGCGCATTGGCCAACAATACGGCCCGTTCGACCTGACACTGATGGAGACCGGCGCCTACAACGTTGAATGGCCGCATGTGCACATGCAGCCAGAGCAGACCCTGCAGGCCCATATCGACCTGCAGGGCCGGTGGCTGCTACCGATCCACAACGGCACCTTCGACCTGGCCATGCATGCCTGGCATGAGCCCTTCGACCGGATCCTGGCCTTGGCCTGGGAACGCAGCATCAATATCGCTACCCCACAGATGGGACAACTCTTCAACCTCGGCCAGCCCGACCGGGGAATGGCCTGGTGGCTGGAGGTGGAAGGGGCGCAGGAAGAGGTGGGCCTCCAGTCTGCTTGACCTCGGATTCCGGCGGTGAGCTGTTTCCTCCGCGGGCGGATGTTTTCAGCCCCTGGCGCGGGGTCATTCGATCATGGCGTAGTCCGGGCGCTCCATTGGGTTGGGAGTCGCCCCCTTGATGTTCATGCCCCGGCCAGGGGCGAAGCCCGGGAAAAACACCAGCCCCTGACTTTCCAGGCAGAATGCCAGGGCCAGGCGCGTCACGTCACGGACGTCGAAACCGGCTTCGAAACGCTGGATCGCCTGTACCGACACCGTGGATTCGCGGGACAGCCGTTCCATGTCCCAATCCAGCATGTCGCGGGCTTGGGTGCAGTGCGTTGGGGTGAACTGATAGAGAGCGATACGTTCCAGGGTGATTTTCATCGCTAGAGAGGCCATGGGTTTTCTCCGGAAGGTCGATGCAGTGAATTGTACTGTATATTTGTACAGTTATTCGGCTTGCGGATCAAACCCGATTGCGGGTGCTGCGCGGACCTTTGGTCACAAGGTCTTTCCCGGCTTGGATTCCAGGTGATTCAGGTAGGTGGTGGGGGAGTGCCCCAGCACCCGGCGGAACATGGTGGAGAATGCCCCGGGGCTGTCGTAGCCGAAGTCCAGGGCGATTCGCGTCACGCTCTGCGCCGCTGCCAGGCGAGCCAGGGCCTGGACCACGCAGGCCTGCTGGCGCCATTGAATGAAACTCATGCCCGTCTGCTGGCGAAACCCGCGATTGAAGGTACGCAGGCTGACATGCAACTGCTGGGCCCAGGCCTGGGGCGACTGGTGGATATCGGGGTGCATGAGGAAGGCCTGACACAATTCCAGCAGCGGACCTGCAGTGGGCAGCGGAATGTGCAGGGGCAATGGCGGGCAGCGTTGCAGTTCGCGCAGCAGCAACTCGATCAGCAAGCCGTCGCGCCCTTGCTGGTCGTATTCAAGGGGGATGTGCACCGCCTCCAACAGCAACTGGCGCAACAGCGGCGACACGCCGATGACCTGGCAACCACGACTGTCCAACGGGGCGGCATCAGGCTCGATGTACAGGCTGCGGGTACTGACCCCGAGCATCAGCACAGCATGTTCCACCTGGGGCGGGATCCACACCGCACGCTGGGGCGGAACCACCCAGTTACCTTGCTCGGTAGTCACCTGCATGACGCCGGTGGCGCCGTACAAGAGCTGCGCTCGTCGATGGCGGTGGCGGGGCAGGCGCTGGCCGTCGGCGTAATCGGTGCCGATGGCCAGTACCGGGCGTGGCGTCTGGTCCAGTTGGTCGATGGGGATATTGCGCATGCCGACGAGTCCCGTGCCTGGCGTAAACGCCAACATTATTGGCTGACTTGCTGAAGCCGGCCAAGTGCTGGCGTTCTATCGTCCGGGCTTTCCCTGGCTGACGGATGCTGTTCGATGTTCTATCTATTGCTGGCACTTTTTGGTTGCATGACGGGCATCAGCGCCGTGCTGTTCGGCTTCGGCGGGGGCTTCGTGGTGGTGCCGCTGCTGTACTGGATGCTGCTGGCCAGCCATGGGGCGGACTCGGCGGCCGGGCAATCGGCGATGCATATTGCCGTGGCCACCTCCACCTGCGTGATGATCGTCAACGCCCTGGTCGCAAGTCGCCGGCACCAGCGCGCAGGCAATCTGGTCCGGCATTACCTGTGGCCGCTGGGCGGGTATATCGGCCTGGGGGCGACGCTCGGTGCGGCAGCGGCGATGTGGGTCGATGGCGAGGTGATCCGCTATGCCTTCATCGCCTATCTGGCTATCACCATCGCCGATTGCCTGTTGCGGCGCGGCTTTCTCGACCCGGCCCAGGGCCTGCAAGCGCGCAACCTGGGGGCCGCGCAAACCATGTTTGGCGGTATGGGAATCGGCGTGATCGCCACCTTTCTCGGGGTCGGTGGCAGCGTGATGACGGTTCCGCTGTTGCGTCGTTGCGGCTTGAGCATGACCCAGGCTACCTCCATGGCCAATCCCTTGAGCGTGCCGGTGGCCCTGGCGGGCACCGCCACCTACATGCTGCTGGCGGGCTTGAGCCGCTTCGACCTGGGCCCCTGGTTCGTCGGTTATGTCGATCTGCTGGCATTTTTTGTACTGACCCTGGGGTCGCTGCTGGGCATTCGCCTGGCCACGCCATGGATCGGCCGGATCCCGGACCACGTACACGCACGGGTGTACATCGGGCTGCTGGTCCTGGTGCTGCTGAGCATGTGCCTGAAGTGACGGGCACGTCACGCTCGATGGCTCGATTGTGTTGGGGACGCGGTTCATAATCGACTTCCGCCTAACCTGGCCGGGTGCTTCCGCGGAAGGCTCCCGGTGTCCACTACAAGGGAACCTCCATGTTCAACGGACTGATGCGCCGACTTTTCCTTGTCCTGTTGTTGTCGATCCTGGGATCGACCGCGCAGGCTTCGTCTACCCGCCAAACCCTGGTCGGTAACCTGGGCAACATGCCGATCGTGATGGAGATCGATATCAGCGACCCACAGAAGGTCACGGGGCGTTATTTCTACCAGAAGTACCACCATGACCTGGCCCTGGAGGGCGCGCTGGACGGGCAGTCATTGCAGCTGCGCGAAGGTCGTGAAGACTATGCCAAGGATTCGCCGCCCCGGGCCGCTTTCCAGTTGCAGGGTTCCGCCGATGGCTGGCAGGGCCAGTGGCAGGGAGCCAAGGGCAAGACCCTGGAGGTCCGCTTGGCACCGGCCCGCGCCGACGCACCCAAGCCGGACGCGCTGCCCTACCTTACGCAGTTGTATCGGGAAGACTTGTACGCGTACCTGCGCCTGCTGGGCCTGACGCTCAAGCAAGGCAAGCAGCAGGAGTTCATGGGCTACACCCTGCAGTGGTGGAGCGAACCATCGTCGAAACTGGCGATGTTCAAGGTGGTTGCCGGTTATCCGGGCGAGCGTCAGGAGCGGCTCAACCAATTGCTGATGGAGCGCCTGTGGCGCGAGGTGACGGCTTACCACGAGTGCTTGCTGGAGGCCGGCAAGGGCGGCGAGTTCGTGCAGACCGTCAAGCCGCGGTTCTTCAACTCGGCCGTGCTCAGCGTCAGCATCGCCACCAGCTATACCTGCGGCGGTGCCCATCCGGATTTTGGCGACTCGCCCTTGAACATCGATGTGGACAGCGGCCGGGACCTGTCCCTGACGGATGTGTTGTGGGTCGGCAAAGGCCAGCCGCCCAAGCCATCTCAATACAGTGCCTTGTACGACTACAACACCCAGCAGCTGGGGCCTTGGCTGGTCAAGCAGTTCACGGCCTTGCACCCGCGTGAAATGCGCGAGCCGGCCACCGAGGGCGATGGCTGCAACTACAGCGATGCCAGCGTATGGGGCGACAACAGTTGGTATTTCACCCCCAAGGGGCTGTTCATCAGCGCCTATTTCCCCCGGGCGGAACGGGCCTGCGATGGACCGGAATGGGCCGTGCTGCCCTACTCGGTGGTGAGCAAGCACCCTGGCGCCGTGGCCCTGGACCTGCCCAAGCGCTGATGGCCGCTGCCCGGCCGGTCACTGGGCTTCCAGCCCCGGAGCCTCGCGGATCACCAAGTGGTCCAGGTTCTGGATATCGGCGCTGAAAACCCCGAAGCTCGCTTCGGGGTTTTTCTTGCTCGGTACCTGCTTGAAGGTGGGCGTTACACCATAGAAGAAGCAATACAACTCACGCTGGCTGTCGATGGCGAGCTTGATCTCCTCGAGGAAGGCCTTGCGCTTGCGGTAGTTGTCCACCAGCTTCTTGCTCAGGTAGACGTTGACCGAATAGGGCTTCTTGCTGGTCTGGCCGTCTTCCTTGAACCAGACCTTCTGGGCGAAATCGATGCGAAAACTCTGGGTGTAGTCCTTGATCTGCTTGATCTTGCCCCAGTAGATCAAGCCCTTGTTGTCTTGCAGGTACTCGATCTTCTTGAAGAACGCGGCGTAGGACGCGGTGTGTTCGCCGATCTTCAACGGCATGCGCTTGAGCAGGTCCTTGTCGTCGATGTTCGACACGAAGCACTCCACCGGATGGGCGAAGACGCTGGTCTTGTCCGGAACGTTGTCATGCTCGGCGTGGGGCTGGGCGGTCTTGCCGGAAGCGGTTGGCGGGGCGGCCACTGAAGGGGCCGTCGCGATGGCCGAGGTGGCAGGCTTGCGCAGGTACTTGCGCCGCACCAGCAGCAGTTCCGAGGGGAAGTGTTCCTCGCGGTCCTGCGTGCTCGCCGCGCCTTCCCCATCGGCGGCCGTCTTGCCGGCGCCGTAGGGACAACCTGCTATATGGCGAGTGCCGGGCAGGTTCTTGAAGTGTGGGGTACGGATGTAGTTGAGGTTCTTGGCGTTGAAGGTGCCCAGCTGGTTGCTGGATTCGAACGCCAGGCGGCATTCGTCGTTGGGGCACTGGAAGCTTTCCCTTGCTGAGTCGAAGTCCATGGTTTCGTCGAAATTCAGGTCCCGCACGTCATAAATCGACAGCTTGTCGTCGAGGCCGATGCAGTAGGCGGTGGCGAATTTCATGGAGCCTGGGTCCTTGGACGGGAAAGGGGACTTTATAGCGGTAGTGGCAAGGACCTGCACCTGTTCTTTGCGTACCGCTGGCAAACCAGCGGTGGCTAAAGGGAAGGGTGCAGCCCGCCAACCATGTCGATGACCGCGCCGGTCACGTCGCTGGCCCGGGGCTGGCCAGGAACGGCGCGCCGAACTGCTCTTCAAGGCTCGCCATGGCCTGCTCGCAACCGAAGCCCGATGCCATGTCCCTGGCATGCGTGAGCAGCGGCCAGCCGCGCTGGGCGAACTCGACCCGGGTCGCCTCGAGGTTGGCCGGATCGCGGGAAACGATCGCCGCTTGGGCCCCTCCGCGGCGAAGGCCCGCAGGCCAGCCTATGCCCCTGCTGCCGCCCGTGATGATCACGCGCTTGCCATGCGGGTGCAGGTCCATCGCTCACTCCGTTGGTTGTTTGTCGTGTGCCAGCTGGTTCAGGTATTCGTCGACTTCGTTGGCCAGCCAGCTGGAAAACACCCGTTGCTTGATCTCCGAGCGTTCCCGGTTGGGCAGCACCAGCCAGTAGGGATAAGGGTAGGGGGCGGTGATCGGGGACAACTGCACCAGTTCTCCACGCTTGATCGCATCGTCCACCAGGCTGCGGCGTTCCAGGGCGATGCCCTGGCCCAGGCGCACGGCTTGCAGTACCAGGTTGGAGTCGTTGCTGCACAGGCCGATGCGCGGCACGTCGAGGTCCAGCCCGGCGGCCTGGCACCAGGGCTGCCAGGACTCCATGTTGAAGATGATGGTGCTGCTGATGATTTCCTCTGGGGTCTGTGGCAGCACGCCGCCGTTGAAGTGCGGAGCGGCGACCACCAGCGTCTCGTCATGAAACAGCAGGTGCTGCTCCAGCCCGTCCCAGTCGCCCTTGCCCATGCGAATACCGACATCGACCGACTCCCGGGTCAGGTTCGACACCGCCAGGCTCGCCTGCAGGCGGATGCTGATGTGCGGCTGCGATTGCTGGAAGCGCGGCAAGCGCGGCAACAGCCAGCTGAAACCGAACGAAGGGAGGACGGCCACCACCAGCTCCGTGGATTTGGGCTGGGTCTTGATCAGCCGCGTGGCTTCGGCGATTCCACTCAGCGATTCGCGGATCTGCAGGGCATATAGCCGGCCGTCCTCGCTGACCCGCAGGCCACGTCCCTCACGCACGAACAAGGTGACGCCTATGATCTCCTCCAGCACCTTGATCTGCTGGCTGATGGCCGAATGGGTGACATGCAGTTCCTTGGCGGCGGCGGTGACGCTACCGAGCCTGGCAACCGCCTCGAAGCTGCGCAGGCAGGTGATCGGAGGAATGCTCGACATGTAAGTTATTCTTACTGGTTATGCTAAAAAATATCGATATATAACTGCCGAGGTTGTCACTAGTGTAAGGCTTAGTAAAGTCTCGACCGGCAAGAGGATGGATGCCATGGACTCAGCACACAGGGAGCGGCAAACGATCACGGGCAGCCCCGATGGCGCTGAGCACCAGGGCCTGCAAGTTTCATTGGCCAGGGCGCAACTGCTCTCGGTACGTTTTGCCCACGACAGCTACACCCGGGCGGTCAGTGGCCAGCACTGGATCAGCACCGACGGCGTCGACTTCGCGATCGGCCCCGGTGAACGGGTGAAATTGTCCGCCGGGCTGGCCCTGATCGACGGTGAAGGCGTCTTGCAACTGGCGCCAGCCGAGCAGTGTTCCGCGCAGCCGCGCTCCTGGCGCCTGGCCCAGTTGTTCAAGCGTCGCACGGCGGCGCTGGAAATCGATATCAACTAAGGAGAGTGATGGATGAAACTCATTGGCATGCTGGATTCCCCCTATGTTCGCCGGGTGGCCATTTCCCTGGACCTGCTGGGGATCAAGTTCGAACATGACCCGCTGTCGGTGTTCAGCACCTTCGAGGCGTTTTCCCGGGTCAACCCGGTGGTCAAGGCGCCGACCCTGGTGCTCGACGACGGTTCCGTACTGCTGGATTCGACACTGATCATCGATTATTTCGAGACCCTGAGCGCTCCCGCCAGCAAGCTGCTGCCAGCGCACCCCCAGGCGCTGGCCCAGGCCCTGCGTACCCTGGGGCTGGCCTTGGCGGCCTGCGAGAAAGCCGTGCAGATTGTCTATGAACACAATCTTCGCCCGGCGGAAAAACTCCACCAGCCCTGGGTCGAGCGGGTGACCCGGCAATTGCTGGCGGCCTGTGGCGAGCTGGACAAGCAACTGGCGGCCCATCCGGCATCAGGCGAACGGCCGGACCAGGCCGCCGTCACCAGTGCCGTGGCCTGGTCGTTCATGCAGCTGATGCTGCCCGACGTGGTCAAGGCCGATGGCTTCCCGGCACTCAAGGCCCATGCCGCGCGCCTGGAACAGACTGAACTGTTCAAGCGCTATCCGATCGCCTGAGCCCTGGGCGCGGCCTGGCCCGACCGCGCTCTGGCCTGCGCCTGGCTGTTGCGAGCCATTGCCATGTACTCACTCTATTTCGCGCCGACGGCCAACGGGCACAAGATCCTGATCATGCTCGAGGCGCTCGGCGTGCCTTACCGGATCCATCGAATCACCTTGCGTGGGAACTCTCCATATAGAAGCGGCCATAAAAAAGCCCTGACCAGGTCAGGGCTTTTCGTGGGGCCGGTTGGGTGAACGTGGAACTCAGTCCCAGCTCAGCGCGCCACCGGTCTGGTACTCGATCACACGGGTCTCGAAGAAGTTCTTCTCTTTCTTCAGGTCCATGATCTCGCTCATCCACGGGAACGGGTTGGTGGTGCCCGGGTATTCTTCCTTCAGGCCGATCTGCGACAGACGCCGGTTGGCGATGAACTTGAGGTAGTCCTCCATCATTGCCGCGTTCATCCCCAGTACGCCGCGCGGCATGGTGTCGCGAGCGTATTCGATCTCCAGCTGGGTGCCCTGCAGGATCATCTGGGTAGCTTCTTCCTTCATCTCGGCATCCCACAGGTGCGGGTTCTCGATCTTGATCTGGTTGATCACGTCGATACCGAAGTTCAGGTGCATGGATTCGTCGCGCAGGATGTACTGGAACTGCTCGGCGACGCCGGTCATTTTGTTGCGCCGGCCCATGGACAGGATCTGGGTGAAGCCGCAGTAGAAGAAGATGCCTTCCAGCACGCAATAGTAGGCGATCAGGTTGCGCAGCAGTTCCTTGTCGGTCTCTACGGTGCCGGTATCGAATTCCGGATCGGAGATCGAGCGGGTATAGCGCAGGCCCCAGGCGGCTTTCTTCGCGACCGAAGGGATCTCGTGGTACATGTTGAAGATCTCGCCT
>NZ_JBJJLO010000171.1:0-9793 GCF_046230915.1 Pseudomonas sp. KCJK8993 | reverse complement strand
CGAAGCCGACCTAGCGAAGATCTGGGGCGGTAATTTGTTGCGGGTGCTGGCAGCAGCCCAGGCCAAGGCAGTTGCGGATAACTGAGCCCAGGTCAGGCCAGGTGAAAGGCTTGTCTGATTCGCTGGAGCACGGCGGGCAGTTCTTCGTTCAGGCCAAGGGTTGCCGGCTCAATCGACTGTTCAACCAGCAGCGCCAGGCACCGGCTCAATTCCTCGGCGATGGCTTGGGGCAACACTATCGATCGGGGGGCCAGCAGCACCGAAAGGCTGAGAATGTCATTGCGATGCTTGCGAATATTCCTGCTATCGACACTTTCACCGTTGCTCTGTTGCTGGGTCAGGTTCAGCCAGGCATGAGCCTTGAGTGGGATCAGGCGATTGGCCCCGATGTGGCTGATGAAGTCGGTTTGCTGTATGCCGCCCAGCAGGAAGTCGTAGTAACGGTCGTCGAGCAGGATGGCGGACAGGCTCGATACGGCTTCTTCGACGGGAAGCGGGCTCAAGGTTGCCCCCTCGGCGAGGTCGATTTCACTGGGGCTGCGTGAGAAAAGTTCGAGCTGCGCTGGAAAGCTGTCGTCTTGCGGTGTGGTGAAGCGATAGAAGACCGGCCTGTCGTTACGTTGCCTGATCCGATAACCACCATGCCGCACAAAGTCCCAGAAGCCGGCGGCGAAGGAGCTGTCCAGGGCCTCGACGATCAGCACGATGTCCAGATCCCTGGTGGCCCTGAATGCCTGGCCGGCTTCCTCCATGCTCAGGTAGGCGGCTACCCCGCCGATCAGCACATAGCGATCGCTGTAGTCGGCAAAGAACTCTCGAAAGCGCTCCAGCCCCCTCACCATTGCATGTCTTCCTCCAGTTGGCCCAGGGCGATCTGGATCCGTTCATCCTTGCTCTCCTGCAGGCTCAGGAGCAGCGAGAAAGGATCGACCCAAGGCTTGGCCCACGCATAGATCGTGGGTTCGTAGGTCCAGATTTCCAGCGCGCAGACTGCTTCGTCCCGAGCGACTTCGATGATCGTCGCGTCGATGCCCTGGAGCCTGGCCAGGGTTTCACTCGAGCAGGCATAGATCGGCAACCGGGGGGCGACCAACAGTGTCTGGCCTGCCAGGGCCGATTCGCCCGCGAGCAGCAAAGGTTGCCCATCGAGCTGCGGGACCGTATTCAGCCACAGGGTTCTCCTGGTCGGGGAACGCATGTGTTTCCTGGCGTTGCGCCAGAGCTGGCGGGCAGGAGTATGGATCTCGATGTGTTGCTGGCGATCTGCGCCCAGCGTGACCAGATCCAGACTCTTGAGCTCCTTCACTGCCCGCGAGATGGTCATCTTGGAGTATTTGAACGGTTGGCCCAGGGTCGCCTGGGAGAGCTGCAGGGAGGATGTGCAGTTGTTCATCAGCAGGTGAATCAGCATGGCTTGGGTCGCCGGGCTCAGGTGTTCGATCTTTTCCTGACGGGCCCGGAAGTATTCCCGCAGATCCAGGCCCAGCTCGGGAATGAACAGCTGGTTGCCTGGCACGATGAACTGCACGCCTGCTTCGATTAGCCGCTTGCGTTCATAGGAGGCCAGTGCGGGCGCCACCAGCAGCAGTGGTGCATCGGTCAGCTTGCGCAGGGCCTGCAGGTGTTTCTTGATATCGGGAAGGCTGATGGACACCTGCTGGTTTTGCATGAGCACGATACAGGCCTGCCCCAGCAGCTTCATCTCCAGGCAGGAATAGGTACTGGTCAGGTAATGGGGGAGTTTGGCGGCGTGGGACCAGGTAGCGAATGTTGGCCGGTCGCCTAGCACGGTTTCGATATAGGCGGCCAACAGCAGCAGATCTGCTTCGATTGGCTGGAAATCTTGAGTCATGACTCATCCTTGGTAACTATTTTTTTGAACGGTATCATCGTAAATGTTACCGTTCAATAATTATGTTATAGGCGTAGACGAGTGGAGCCAGGCTAGTCTTTTCCACGCAGTGCACTGAGGCTATGCAGTGGTGAATATTTATGCGTGTGACGCAGTTCATAATCGCTTGAATATGAAACAAAGTAATATTTGCATATGCTTAAAATGTATTTCTCTTATTAAATAAGCGCCCCTAGGATGGCTTTCCATAGACCCAAGTGACTGCACAAGTCGCCGGGCTATAACCGAACGTACTATCCATCCGCAGCAGGGAGCGCTGGCATGCCACTGACCAGAAGACAATTGATCGCCCGTATCGCCGCGGTTGGCGGCGTCCAGGCGGCGAGCGCGGTCATGGGCTTGTTCGGCATGGCGGGCCATGCCGAGGCGGTCGAGGAAAACTACGCCTCGTTGCCGGCCATACCGGTGGGCAAGGGCGCCAGGGTGGTGGTGATCGGTGCCGGGATCGGCGGCCTGGTCAGTGCCTATGAGCTGCACAAGGCCGGGTTCAAGGTAACCTTGCTCGAGGCCCGCGACCGGGTCGGCGGGCGCAACTGGACGGTGCGCGGCGGCGATCGGGTGGAGTACAGCGATGGCAGCGTGCAAGTGGCGCGCTTCGATCCGGGCTTCTACCTCAATGCCGGCGCCGGGCGCCTGCCCAGCCACCACCAATTGATGCTCGGCTACTGCCGCGAGCTGGGGGTGGAACTGGAGGTACTGGTCAACACCAGCCGCAATGCCTTGGTCCGCCCTGACTTGAACCAGCCGGCGCTGCAGATCCGCCAGGCGGTCAATGACAGCCGCGGGCATTTTTCCGCACTGCTGGCCAAGGCGGTCAACCGCCACGCCCTGGACCAGGAACTGAGCGCGGCGGATCGCGACAACCTGCTGAGCTTCCTCAAGACCTGGGGCGACCTGTCGGACAAGCTCGAGTACCTGGGGTCGGCCCGCTCCGGCTACAAGGTCTGGCCCGGGGCCGGCGACCAGTTGGCGCAGAAGAACGATCCGCTGCCCTTGCAGACCCTGCTCAACCCGGCGCTGACCACGGCGCTGATGATCGACGAATACCCGGAGTTTTCGCCCACCATGTTCCAGCCGGTGGGCGGCATGGACCGCATCCCCCAGGCCTTTGCCCGGCACTTGAAGGGGCAACTGCGGCTGCACAGCGAGGTGCGCTCGATCAGCAACCGCCAGGACAGCGTCGAGGTGACCTACCTGGACCGGCGCACCGGCCGCAGCCAGCGCCTGGTGGCCGACTATGCGATCAGCTCCTTGCCCTTGCCGCTGTTGGCCCGGGTCGAGAACAACTTCAGCGCACCGGTGCGCCAGGCCATCGCCGCCGTGCAGTTCGGCTACGCCAACAAGGTGGCCTGGCAGTCGCGACGCTTCTGGGAGAGCCAGTACCAGATCTACGGCGGGCTGTCCTTCATCAACCAGGAGGCCTCGGGGCTGTGGTATCCCAGTGGCGGCTTCAACCAGCCCGAAGGGGTGCTGGTGGCGGCCTACAACAATGGCGAGACCGCGCGCAAATTCGGCGAGAAGAGCCTGGCCCAGCAGATCGAGATCTCCCGCCAGGCAGTGGAGCTGCTGCACCCGGGCCATAGCCATGAACTGCGCCATCCGCTGGTGATCGCCTGGAGCCGGATTCCCTACAACTTCGGGCCCTGGATCAGCCATGAAGTGGTCGAGCCGGACTACAGCCTGCTCAACCAGCCCCAGGGCCGGGTCTACCTGACCAGCGACGGCCTGGCCCACAGCGGCGTGGGGATCTGGCAGGAGGCCGCCGCCGGCGCCGCCCGCCGGGTGGTGCGGCAACTGTTCCAGCGGGCGCAAGGCGCATCGCTACAACAAACGGCCTGAACCGGCCGAACATTCATAAAAACAGCGGTAACCCATGCCGGGTAGCGGACCTCCGAGGCTGGCAACCACAACCTTGGGAGCGTCTTTGCATGTCTTTGAAAAATACCGTCGTAGGGCTGGGGCTGCTGTTCGCTGCCGCCAATGGCTGGGCCGCAGGAATCCAGCGCATACCGTCCACCTATCCCAATTCGCCGATCCTGCAGGCCGTGACCCTGCCGGCCAATAGCGAGGTGACCTACCTGTCCGGCCTGCTGCCGGACCCGGTGGACCCCAAGGCCGCCAAGGAGCAGATCCACGCGGTGGGCAATACCGAGGCCCAGGCGCGGGTGGTGCTGGGCAAGGTGCAGGCGATCCTCGCCAGCCGGGGCTTGGGCCTGGGCGATGTGGTGCAGTTGCGCATCTACCTGGTGGGCGATCCGGCGCTGGGCGGCAAGCTGGATTTCGATGGCCTGCAAACCGCCTTCCGCGAGTTCTTCGGGACCCAGGAGCAGCCGTTCAAGCCAGCCCGGACCACGGTGCAAGTGGCGGGGCTGGTCCTGCCCGGCGCCTTGATCGAAGTCGAAACCGTTGCCGCCCGAGTGCGTTGAGCATTCTTCGAAAGGATCTGAAGTCATGGGTATTTCCTTGCATAAAATCGCCCTGGGCGCCGCCCCCCTGGGTCTCGGACTGCTGGGCCTGGCCCCGGCGCAACAGGTGCTGGCCGCCGACGAGACCCTGGGCACCGTGGTGGTCACCGGAGTGCGCGGCAGCCAGCAGCGCACGGTCACCGACAGCCCGGCGCCGATCGACGTGATCGACAGCGAGCAACTGCGCAGCATTGGCCAGAACGGCCTGAAAGAGATGCTCGGACGGCTGCTGCCGTCGTTCAACGTGCCCACCATCAACGGTGGCGGCACCGCGTTCCTGGTGCGTGGGGTGAGCATGCGCGGCCTGGGCGGCGACCAGGTGCTGGTGCTGATCAACGGCAAGCGCCGGCACAACTCGGCGCTGATCAACAACGGTGCCCGGGTCGGCAATGCCTCGGTGCCGGTGGACCTGGACCTGATCCCCACCGCCGCCATCGAACGTATCGAGGTGCTGCGCGATGGCGCGGCGGCCCAGTACGGCTCCGACGCCATCGCCGGGGTGATCAACATCATCCTCAAGCGCAATGCCGAGGGCCTGACCTCCGACACCAGCCTGGGCCAGTACTACGACGGCGACGGCACCACCGGCCACGAGGCCTTCAACTGGGGCAACAAGCTGGGGGACAACGGCGGGTTCATCAACCTGTCCTGGGACGCCAAGCTCCAGGAACCCTACGAGCGTTCCAGCGCCGCCAGCGGCCAGCTGTATTTCAAGCAGCCCGATGGCTCGCCCGACCCCAGGGAAAGCCATCGCCAGGGCTGGGGCACCGAGTACGGCCTGGGGCGTGACCGCACCACCAGCCTGGCCTACAACGCCGAGCTGCCCCTGGAGGACGACCTCAAGCTGTATTCGTTCTCCACTTTGAGCTACCGCAACAGCAACAAGAACCTGGGGCACCGCAAGCCCACCGACATCACCAGCCTGGCCGGGGTGCCCAACGCCCCGTACCCTAACGGTGGCCAGGCCCGCCGGGAAATCCGCGAGACCGATTTCCAGGTCGCCGGCGGCGCCAAGGGCCTGTTGGGCGGCTGGGACTGGGACCTGTCCAGCACCTATGGCAAGGACCGTGGGGTGCTGGACACGGCCAATAACCTGAACATTTCCAACGGTCCCTACAGCCAGCACGACTTCCACCTGGGCAACCTGGTGTTCGACCAGTGGACCAACAACCTGGATTTTTCCCGGGCCCTGGACATCGGCTGGAGCAGCCCGCTGGAGACGTCCTTTGGCGTGGAGTACCGCTGGGAGAAGTACGCGCTGGAGGAGGGCGAGGCCAACTCCTATAACCAGGGCAGCTACATTCCCGCCACCGGGCCTTTCGCCGGTGTGGTGCCCGACCCGGGGCTGTTCTCGGTCAACGGCACCACCCCCGAGGATGCCTACAGCCTCAAGCGGCATAGCGAGGCGGCCTATATCGACCTGGGCCTGAACATCACCCCCAACTGGTACGTGGGGGCGGCGGCGCGCTACGAGAAGTACAACCTCGGGGTGGGCGACACCACCAGCGGCAAGCTCACCACCCGCTACGAATTCCTGCCCGGCTACGCGGTACGGGCGGCGGTGAGCAACGGCTTTCGCGCACCGTCCCTGGCCCAGAGCGTATTCTCCACCACCAGTACCGTGACCCAGTTCGGCGCCGCCGGCACCACCACCTCGGTGCGCACCAAGCAGATGCGTCCCAACTCGCCCGAGGCCATCGCCCTGGGCGCCAAGGACCTGGAGCCGGAAACCTCGCGCAACTACAGCCTGGGCTTTACCGCCGAGCCCACCGAGCGCCTGCGCCTGACCGCCGACTTCTACCTGATCGACATCGACAAGCGCATCCTCCAGACCGGCATCCTCAAGGGCCCGGCGGTGTCGCAGATCCTGGTGGAGAACGGCCTGTCGCCCAACCTTGCCGGGCAGTACTACACCAACGCCGCGGACACCCGGACCAAGGGCGTGGATGTGGTGGCCGACTACAGCCAGTCGTTCGGTGAGTACGGCACGGCCAAGTGGAGCATCGCCTACAACCACAACAAGACCACCATTCGCGACCTGGCCGACACCCCGGCGGCGCTGTCGCGGCTGGGGGCCGGTTATGTGCTGTTCGACCGCCAGCAACAGATCGACCTGACCCAGTCCACGCCCAAGGACAAATGGATCCTGTCCACCAACTACAAGGTCGGCGACTGGACCACCAACCTGCAGCTGACCCGTTTTGGCGAATACACCGAAGGCTCGAACATCCCGGCCAACGACCGGACCTACAGCGCCAAGTGGATCACCGACCTGGACGTGGCCTACGACGTGACCCAGAACCTCACGGTGGCGGTGGGGGCCAACAACCTGTTCGATGTCTACCCGGACAAGATCGGCCTCAAGGCCTGGGCCGGCACCTACGAGTACGGGATGTTCTCGCCCTACGGCCTGGGTGGCGGCTATTACTACAGCCGTGTCAGCCTGGCGTTCTGAGTGATGGCCGAACCTGCCGGCAAGTCCTGGCGCCAGCGCTTGGGCCCAGTGATTGCGCTATGCGGCGGCTTGCTGCTCGGCGCCCAGGCCCTGGCCGAACCGACGCTGCGGGTCTCCAGCCAGAAGCAGTCGCTGAAGATCCTGCTGCAAGCGGCTGGAGAGCTGGAGCAGGTGCCGTACCCCATCGAGTTCGCCTCGTTCGCTGCCGCCGCGCCCACCGCCGAGGCCCTGGCCGCCGGGGCGGTGGACATCGGCAGCCTGGGAGATGCGCCGTTCGTGTTCGCCGCCGCGGCTGGGGCGCCGCTCAAGACCGTGGGGGTGATCAAGCTCAAGGTCACCCCCACGGCCGTGGCGGTCGTGGTCAGGGATGACTCGCCATTGCAGGACGCCGCCAGCCTCAAGGGTCGGCGCATCACCACCCCCCGCGGGTCCATCGGCCATTTCCTGGCGCTGGCGGCCTTGCGCTCGGTGGGCCTGCATGGCAGCGATGCGCAGTTCGTCTTTCTCCAGCCCGCCGAGTCCCGCAGCCTCTTGAGCAACGGCCAGGCCGACGCCTGGGCGACCTGGGACCCCTACACCAGCATGGTGCAGCTGGAGGGTGGCACCCGGGTGCTGGTCAGCGGCGCGGGGTTGTTCGCCGGGCATATGCTGCTGGTGGCCAACGACCAGGCGATTGCCGAAAAACCTGCGCAGATCGCCGATTTCCTGCGTCGCCTGGGGCGTGCCTATGCCTGGGCCAACCAGCACCAGGAGGCGTTCTCGCGGATCCAGGCCGGCTATAGCGGACTGCCGGTGGAGGTGCACCTGCGTTCCAACCGTTATGCAGAACCCCGGCGTATCGCCGTGGGGCCGCCGGTGGTGGAAGACCTGCAACGCACCGCCGATCTGTATCGGGAGGAGGGCATCATCCAGAAGTCTTTCGAGGCCTCGGCCCACATCGATCGGCAGTTCAATGAAGTTGAATGAACGATGGCGGTTTGATTAATAAAGCTCAGGAGGAAAGAGTAACTAACCAATTAAAGATGTCAGTCTTTCAAGTTAACTATCAGTGAATTTAATACTTGTCCCGCAGCCTGTTAAAGCGGCCTGTGATGGCCGGTATTTGCCTGATTTTCGATACATTTTTAAGTTTGGATATTAGAGGTAAAGGGTATTTCACAAGCCTTGGGCGACTGCCTAAGGTGGCCTTGCAACAAATTATTACCTTCCATCCAGATGCACTTCAACGCTACTTCCAGGGAATAAGGGAGCTTGCATGTTCACAGTCACTACTGCCGACAAACTTGAAGCGCGGCACATTATCGATGTGGTGGAAAAACGCTCTTACGGCGTCCAGCTCAAAGGTTTCTGTCCGCCGGATACCTTGCAGGTGGCGCGCGACCACCTGTACCAGCAGGACCTGCGCAGTGCCTTCAGCCAGCAGCAGGAGTTCGTGCGCATCGGCAAGGCCTATATCGAGATCCAGGATGAGCAGAGCCGGGCCGAATACCACGCCCTGGCGCTGCCCAACATCCGCAAGATCCGCAACCTGTTCCGCCCGCTGGCCTCGCCCATCGATGAGCTGCGCTTGCTGCTGGACGAGGTCTGGCCCCGGGGGGCGCACCTTTTGCAAGTGGACGGGCAGAAGTGCTTTGTCGGTATCGCCCGTTTCCAGGGCTCGGGAGTCGATCTCACGCCCCATACCGACAAGCTCGAGCGCAATGCGCCAGAGGGCCACAGCCCGCCGTTGCTGACCCAGCTGTCGACCAACATCTACCTGGAGATTCCCGAGGACGGTGGCGAGCTGGAGATCTGGGGCATCGAGCCGGACGAACAGGAATACGACCGCCTGCGCGGCGAACGGGCCTACGGTATCGAACGCCATCTGCTGCCGCCGCCGGACTTCGTGGTCAAGCCCGAGCCCGGCGACCTGATCCTGCTCAACCCGCGGCTGATCCACGCGGTGCGCCCCTCGGCCACCAGCACCCGGGTCACCCTCGGGGTCTTCATCGGTTATTACGGCGAACAACAACCTTTGGCCTACTGGAGCTGAATTCATGAGCAAGGTGCAGGAAATCAACCTCAAGGCCTACTTCAACAAGGGCGGCGAAGAGCATCAGTTCGAGGGCAAGCGGGTGGTACTGGCGGTCAGCGTCGGCCAGGAGTACCACGAGGACCAGAAGCTGCGCTCGACCATCCACCTGATCAACCAGTCCGGCTTCAGCCACGTCAAGGTGGTGGTGGCCGACACCCTGCAGCGCCACAACAAGCATGGCCAGTCGCCGGGGGAGGCCTTGTCGGCGGCGATCCGCGATGGCGATGCCTGGCTGGCGCGCAACCAGGCGATCCTCGATGGCCTGCGGGTGCCTTACCACATCACGCGCTGGAACCAGGAGCTGGCCAGCGATCGTTATGCCGAACTGCGCCAGCACCTCAACCAGGTCTACCAGCAACGGGCGGAATTGCGCGAGGCCATCGACAGCACCATCGGTGTGTTCATCGAGCGCTTGCGCCTGCGCGACGAACAGGCTGACCTGGAGCGGGCGGCGGCCCAGTGCCGGGAATACATCCTCGAGGAGATCCCGATCATCCTGCCGCTGTGGGCCGACGAGGGTTACCACTACGTGCTTTATCCGCAGCAGATGACCACGGCCATGGCCACCAGCCGCGACCTGCTGATCGAGCCCCACAGCCCGGACCGGGTGCGCTGGTTGCCGTTGAAGTTCAAGAAGCGCGGGATCCCGATCCCGTTCACCTTGCCCGGCGCCATTCACCCGAACTGGACCCGCGGCGCCATCGCCATCTGAGTCCGTGTTTTTTTCTGCCAATGGCCGTCGCCGTGGGGCACGGCCAACGGGATTTGTGAATTCAAGGAGTTTCCATGGGCGTTTTTGCGCAACAGCAACGCAAATGGTGGGCCTTGCTCGGAGTGAGCATCGCCAGTTTTCTCGGTTGTGTGGATTTCACCATCGTCAATACCGC
>NZ_JBJJLO010000170.1:0-9827 GCF_046230915.1 Pseudomonas sp. KCJK8993 | reverse complement strand
GGGGCACAAGTGGTTCTGCTCGGCGCCGATGTGCGATGCCTTCCTCACCCTGGCCCAGACCGACAAGGGCCTGACCTGCTTCCTGCTGCCCCGGCATCGTCCTGACGACAGCCGTAACCAGTTCTATATCCAGCGCCTGAAGAACAAGCTGGGCAACCAGTCCAACGCCTCCAGCGAAGTGGAGTTCCGTGGCGCCCTGGCCTGGATGGTCGGCGAGGAAGGGCGGGGCGTGCCGACCATCATCGAGATGGTGGCCATGACCCGCTTCGACTGCATGGTGGGTTCCAGCTCGCTGATGCGCCAGGCCCTGACCCAGGCCAGCCACCATTGTGCCCATCGCAGCGTCGGCGGCCGGGTCCTCGGCGAGCAGCCGCTGATGCAGAACGTGCTGGCCGACCTGGCCCTGGAGAGCGAAGCGGCCCTGGCCCTGAGCATGCGCATGGGCCGGGCCCTGGATCATCAGGATGACGCCCAGGAAGCGAAGTTCTCGCGCCTGGTGACGGCGGTGGGCAAGTATTGGATCTGCAAGCGCGCCCCGGCCATGATCAACGAAGCCGCCGAATGCATGGGCGGCGCCGGTTATGTCGAGGACAGCATCCTGCCGCGGTTGTACCGCGAGGCGCCGGTGAACTCCACCTGGGAAGGCTCCGGCAACGTCCAGTGCCTGGATGTGCTGCGGGCCCTGTCGAAGGAGCCGGGCGTGCTCGACGCGCTGTTCGCCGAGCTGGGCGATGGCCATGGCGACCGGCGCCTGGCCAGCCATATCGCTGGATTGAAGGAGAGCTTCAAGGACACCGATGATATCCAGTACCGCGCTCGCCAGCTGACCGAGGACGTTGCCCTGGGGTTGCAGGCCAAGCTGCTGCTGGAGGCCGGCAACCAGGTGGTCGCCGATGCCTTCATCGCCAGTCGCCTGGGTGGCCAGTCCGGTCGGGCCTATGGCACCCTGCCGCGGGGGCTGGATGTGGCCGCCATCGTCGCTCGCTCAACGCCACAAGGCTTCTGAGGGGCATGAGGGCCGGTTTGCCGGCCCTGGCCACGATGCCACTGTTTCCGTGGGGCGAGGTTGCAGGCAAGATGGACGCCTGCAAGATCAGAACACAGGGTGCTCATCGTGACCGAAGCTTTTATTGTCGTTCAATCCGCCGAACAAGCCGTGGATCGGCTGGCTGCTCTGCACGAGCGGGCCACCACGGCGCTGAGCCAGGCGCTCAAGCGTTACCTCAAGGAGCGCATCGAACCGGATGCCGAGCAGCGCGCGTTGTTCCGTTATCCCGAACTGCGCCTGACCTATCACTGCCAGGGTGAAGTGCCGCAGACCACCCGGGCCTACGCCAAGGTCCAGCTGCCAGGCACCTACAGCGTCACCGTCACCCACCCCGCGGCCTTCCGCAATTACCTGCTCGAGCAGCTGGAGCCACTGATGCACGATTTCACCGTGACGGTGGAAGTGGGGGTCAGCGAGCAGAACATTCCTTATCCCTATGTCGTCGAGCAGGGCGATGAACTGGCCGGCTCCGGCGTGACCGCCGCGGCCCTGGCCCGGGTTTTCCCGAGCACCGACCTGTCGGCCGCCACCGATGGCATCGCCGACGGCCTGTACAACTGGGAAAACGCCAATCCGCTGCCGCTGGCGTTGTTCGACGCCGCGCGGGTGGATTTCTCCCTGCGCCGCCTGGTGCATTACACCGGCAGCGACTGGCGCCATGTACAGCCGTGGATCCTGCTGACCAACTACCACCGCTACGTCGACCAGTTCATCGTCCATGGCCTTGAGCAACTGCGCAGCGATCCGCGCTTCGTGCGCATGGTGCTGCCGGGCAACGTGATCATCGAGAAGGGCATGGACCACGGCGAGGCCTCGGCCATCGCCGCCGGCGTGGTCTGGCATCGCTACCAGATGCCGGCCTATCACCTGCAGGCCAGCGATGGCCACGGCGTGACCCTGGTGAACATCGGCGTCGGCCCGTCCAATGCCAAGAACATCACCGACCACCTGGCCGTGCTGCGTCCGCACTGCTGGCTGATGATCGGCCACTGCGGTGGCCTGCGGCAGTCCCAGACCATCGGCGACTATGTGCTGGCCCACGCCTACATGCGCCGCGACGGCATCCTCGACCGCGTGGTGCCGCCGAACATCCCGATCCCGGCCCTGGCCGAGGTCCAGCTGGCGCTGCAACAAGCGGCGGCCAACGTCACCGGGGAGAAGGGCGAGCAACTGAAGAAGCGCCTGCGCACCGGCACCGTGCTGACCTACGACGACCGCAACTGGGAATTGCGCTGGGCCGAGGAGCGACCGCTGATCAACCTGTCCCGGGCCGTGGCGGTGGACATGGAAAGCGGCACCATTGCCGCCCAGGGCTATCGCCTGCGGGTGCCCTACGGCACCTTGCTGTGCGTTTCGGACAAGCCCCTGCACAGCGAGATCAAGCTGCCGGGCTCGGCCAACGCTTTCTACGAGCGCGCGGTCAGCCAGCACCTGAAGATCGGTATCGAGGCCGTGGACCTGCTGCGCAGCGAACTCAACTCCCTGCACTCGCGCAAACTGCGCAGCTTCGACGAGCCACCGTTCCGCTGATTGCCTGCCCATGGTCATTTGGCGATCAGGCCACTAGCATGGTCGGTCCTGATCGCTGAATGTTCCCGCCTCTATGTCTCGTCCGCCTCGCCCCGCTTCCCGCCGCCCCGGCGCGAAGCCGTTTTCCGCTCCCCCTGCCAAGCGCGTGGCCAAGGCGCCGCCTGTCGAGCCACGGTTGATCCTGTTCAACAAGCCGTTCGATGTGCTGACCCAGTTCAGCGACGGCGAGGGCCGGGCGACGCTAAAGGATTTCATCGCCATTCCCGGGGTCTATCCCGCCGGGCGCCTGGATCGTGACAGCGAGGGCCTGTTGCTATTGACCAATGACGGGCAATTGCAAGCGCGCATCGCCGATCCCAAGCACAAGCTGGCCAAGACCTATTGGGTGCAGGTGGAGGGCGAGCCCAGTGCCGAGCAGTTGCAGCGCTTGCGCGACGGCGTGGAGTTGAACGACGGCATGACCTTGCCGGCCCAGGCCCGGCAGTTGGAGGAGCCGCAGCTGTGGCCGCGCAATCCGCCGGTGCGCTTTCGCAAGAGCGTGCCGACCAGCTGGCTGGAACTGGTGATCCGTGAAGGGCGCAATCGCCAGGTGCGGCGCATGACGGCGGCGGTGGGCTTGCCGACCTTGCGCCTGGTGCGGGTGCGGATCGGTGACTGGACCCTGGATGGCCTCGATCAAGGCCAGTGGAAGGAAGTGCCGGCGCGGCTATAGGGCGCCGCTTTCGATCAGGCCGATCACCACGCTCTTGATGATGAACGCGGCTACGCCAAGACCCAGGACGAAGAACAGGATGAACGAGCCAAAACGTCCTGCCTTGGATTTCTTGGCCAGGTCCCAGACGATGAAACCCATGAAAATGATCAGGATGCTGACCAGGCCTGTCATCATCCACTCTTCGAATACTGCCGGATCCATCGAACATCTCCAGTGCGCGCAGGACAAAAAAAGCCGGGCGAGTATACGCCAAGCGTTCCGGCCCGGGCATTGATCTGCGTGCGTTACGTCGCCACAGCCCGGGGTCGCCTGGCGGCTTGCCGGATCAGTTGCGCAGGTGGGTCAGGGGTAGTTCGGTGCTATTGAGCACCTGGTTGAGCACGAAGCTGGAACGGACGCTGGTCACGCCTTCGATCCGGGTCAGGTGGCCCAGCAGCAGCTTCTGGTAGTGGTCCATGTCCGGCACCACCACCTTGAGCTGGTAGTCGGCATCCATCCCGGTCACCAGGCTGCATTCCAGCACCTGGGGCAAGTTGCGGATCGCCGACTCGAAGTTCTCGAAGCGTTCCGGAGTGTGGCGGTCCATGCCGATCAGTACGTAGGCGGTCAGGCTCAGGCCGAGCATCTTGCGATCCAGCAGCGCGACCTGGCGGGAAATGTAGCCATCGTCTTCCAGCTGCTTGACCCGGCGCGAGCAAGGCGAGGGCGACAGGCCGATGCGTTCGGCCAGTTCCTGGTTGGAGATGCGGGCGTCGCGTTGCAATTCCGCCAAAATGCTCAGGTCATAGCGGTCGAGTTTGCTCATCATTCAGGCCTTTGTCTTAACTATTGCGTCGAATTATCTATCTAGGGTTAAAAATTGCGCAAGAGCTGTTTCGCGAAGCAATCTTCGCAATCCCCTGTCGCGAGGCGAGGCCTATTCTTACCACCAGAATCACTGCCCGGACATAGAGTCCACTGCGGCCCGCCGAATCAGGCCTGCCGCGGCCGCCAACCCCACAGGGTTGGGCAGGCCCCCGGGCTGCACCCTGTCCAGAAGACGGAGTGAGGTGAGCCGGTGCCACAAGTGCCGAGCACGGACAAAATCTCAAGGGGTGGCCGACGGGCCACCCTTTTTTATTGCCTGCGAAATAAGTTTCGTGACTGATAATCTCTAGCAGAACCGCCCTGGGCTTTTGCCAGTCTTATACTCAGGTCCCCCCATTCGCAGTGAGGAAGAGCATGAAGTCGCGCATCTGGCGTATGGCAGGTGTTGGTGTGTTGTGCGTGAGCGTTAGCGCGCAAGTGTTTGCCGATGAACGAGACGAACGCCGCCCTCCCCAGCAGGGAGAGCAGGCCGGAGGCCAGCGCGAACATGCTCCCGAGGGCCGCAGGGAGAACAACCAGGGCCATCCGGCATACCAGCAGCCGGCCCCGCAGCCACCCCGTGTGCAGAATGAAATCATTCGTGGCGACAACAGCCGCCAGTTCGAGCGCAGCCCTCAACATCAGGATGGGCAGTGGCAGGAACGGCCTCGCCACGAAGCCGAGCAGCAAGCACGGCCAACGCCGCCACCGGCCGCGAACCTGCCGATCCAGCCGCGCCCGGATACCGTGCGCCAGACCCAGGAACCACAACGCGGTTATTACCAGGACATCCCGCGGCGCAACGATTACAACCCGCACTGGCAGGCCGGCAATCCTGGCTGGCGCCCTGACCATCACCACCCCAATGACTATCGCTGGCCGGGTCGTCCTGATGGCCGTGGCAATGGTTGGGGCCCGGGTCCGCAATACCGCCCGGGTTATGTGATCGAGCGTTTCCCCGAGCGCAATGTTCGTGTGCCCTATCGTGGTCATGACTACTTCTTTTCGGGTGGCTACTGGTATCGCCCGCAGGGCAACCGTTATGTGGTGGTGACCCCGCCCTATGGTATCCGCGTCGGTTACCTGCCCGATTATGCGCGTGAGGTGTGGATCGGCAGTGCGCTGTTCTTCCTTGCCGCTGGTGCCTACTACACCTATGAAGCCAGTACCCAGGAGTACGTAGTGGTGGAGCCGCCGGCAGGGGGGGCGCCGCAACCGGTTGGCAATGGCTATGACGTCATGGCCTATCCGGTCAACGGCCAGCCGCCGCAGCAGGTCGAGCAGGACCGCTACGACTGTTATCGCTGGGCGGTGCAGCAGAGTGGTTTCGATCCGGCCAGCGTGACCTACCAGCCGGCGCCCGAAGTGGTCCAGGCCTATCGCCAGGCCCAGGGCAATTGCCTGAGCTCACGGGGCTACCAGGTGACCTACTGAGCCCTGGCGGCCTCGACCACTTCCTGCGGGTCGGCGTGCACCAGCACTTCGGCCCGCGGGTAGGCGGCGTGGATCGCATCGGCGGCCTGGTCGCTGATGCCGTGGGCCACCCTCAGGGTCAGGTCGCCGGGCAGCTCCAGGTGCAGTTGGACGAACCAGCGGCTGCCGGAAATCCGCGTCCGCAAATCATGCGCGCCCAACACTCCAGGGACCGCACAGGCCAGTTCCAGCATGTGCTGGCTGACCTCGGTCGGCAGTTCCTCGTCCATCAGTACCGAGAAGCTTTCCCGGGCGATCTGGATCGCGCTCCAGAGGATGTACACGGCAATCCCCAGGCCGAACCAGGCATCCACCTGCTGCCAGCCGAAGGCCGCCAGGGCCAGGGCCAGGAGAATGCTGCCGTTGAGCATCAGGTCGGAGCGATAGTGCAGTGAGTCGGCCCGTACCGCGTTGGAGCCGGTGGCCCGGATCACCCGATGCTGCAACACCAGCAAGGCGCTGGTCAGCACCAGCGACAGGACGATCACCCCGATGCTCAGCCAGGGCGCCCCGACCGGTTCCGGGTGGTGCAGGCGCTCGACCGCCTGGAAGGCGATCAGTACCGCGCTGCCCGCGATGAACAGGGCTTGGGCCATGCCGGCCAGGGACTCGGCCTTGCCGTGGCCGTAGCGATGGTCGTCGTCCGCCGGGCGCAGGGCGTAGTGCACGGCCAGCAGGTTGAGCAGCGAGGTGAAGCCGTCGAGCACCGAGTCGGTCAGGCCGGCGAGCATGCTCACCGAGCCGCTGAGCCACCAGGCCACGGCCTTGGTCAGGATCAGGATGCCGGCCACGGTGACCGAGGCGCGGGTGGCGAGGCGCAGGAGGCGAGCGTGTTCCGGGCTACCGATCATGGGGTTTCCTTGTGTGGCGGGTTCAAGCGGCCGGTTGCAGTCCGTACAGGGCCAGTTGTTGCACGCTGCCCTTGTGCTGGATCAGGCGTGGGTCGTCCAGCGGGAAGTGGCCCCCCAGCTCCTGTTCGAGGATGGCCTGCAACTTGCGTTTGTCGACTGTACCGTCGGCGCCGATGGCCTGCTGGAGTTTCTCCGGTGCGACCTGTGCGGTCTTGCCCGGCTCCAGGTAGATGGCGCCAGTGGCGAAGTCGACGCCGAAGGCGATCAGCCCCGGGATCACGTAGAACAGCAGGCCCACGGCATCCAGCGCCACGATCACCGGATCGATCTTGCCGTCGATCTGGCCGCGCCGGTCGGGGAAGAAGATCGAGCCACAGGCGGTGAGCTGGGTCAGCAAGGTCGTCACCAGGATGCCGCCGATGACACGGTGGGGAATACGCATGGATATCTCCTAACAGGCATGAAGGCCCGGGCAAATGGTACGGGGGGGTGAGTCTCGTCGATCAGCACTCAGACCATGATCAGCCCCGGGCAGTTCGCCGTTATACTCGCGCCTCTGTTTTGGAGCCAGCATGAAATCCTTGCCGATCGATGAAGTTTTGCCTGCACTGCGTGACGCCTTGGCGACACGCCACGAAGCGGTGCTCGAAGCCCCGCCCGGCGCCGGCAAGACTACCCGCGTGCCCCTGGCGTTGCTGGACCAGGATTGGCTGGCCGGGCAAACCATCCTGATGCTCGAGCCCCGGCGCCTGGCCGCCCGTGCCGCCGCCGAGCGCCTGGCCAGCGAGCTGGGGGAAAAGGTTGGGGAAACCGTGGGCTACCGCATTCGCCTGGACAGCAAGGTCGGCCCGCGTACCCGTATCGAAGTCGTCACCGAAGGCATTCTCACCCGGCGCTTGCAGGACGATCCGGCCCTGGAGGGGGTCGGCCTGCTGATCTTCGATGAATTCCACGAGCGCAGCCTGGATGCCGACCTGGCCCTGGCCCTGAGCCTCAATGGCCGCGAACTGTTCCGTGACGAGCAACCGCTGAAGATCCTGCTGATGTCGGCGACCCTGGAGGGCGAGCGCCTGTCGGCGTTGCTGGACGATGCGCCGATCCTGCGCAGCGAGGGGCGCATGTTCCCGGTGGCCCAGCGCTGGGGCCGGCCGTTCCAGCCCGGGGAGTTCATCGAGCCGCGGGTGGTGCAGGCGGTCCTGGAGGCGATCCATGACGAGAGCGGCAGCCTGCTGGTGTTCCTCCCGGGCCAGGCGGAGATTCGCCGGGTGCACCAGCAATTGAGCGAGGCCTTGGGCGAGCGGGACGAGATCCTGCTGTGCCCGCTGCATGGCGAGCTGGAGCTTGCCGCCCAGCGCGCCGCCATCGATCCGGCGCCACCGGGCAAGCGCAAGGTGGTGCTGGCCACCAACATCGCCGAGACCAGCCTGACCATCGACGGTGTGCGGGTCGTGGTGGATGCCGGGCTGGCGCGGGTGCCGCGCTTCGATCCCGGCAGCGGCATGACCCGCCTCGATACCCAGCGCATCTCCCGGGCCAGCGCCACCCAGCGTGCCGGTCGCGCCGGGCGCCTGGAGCCAGGAGTGTGCTACCGGCTGTGGTCGGCGGACCAGCAAGAACAACTGGCCGCCCATGCCAGCCCGGAGATACTCCAGGCCGATCTGGCCGGCCTGGCGTTGCAACTGGCGCGCTGGGGCGTGGCGCCGGACCAGTTGGCCTGGCTGGATGCGCCGCCCGCCGCGGCTTATGCCCAGGCTCGGGAGCTGTTGATGCGCCTGGGCGCGCTCGACGGGGAAGGCAACCTGACCCGTCACGGCCAGGCCATGGCCGAGTTGCCGGCTCACCCGCGGATCGCCCATCTGTTGTTGCGTGGCCAGTCCCTGGGGTTGGCAGCGATGGCTTGCGATGTCGCGGCCTTGCTTGGGGAGCGGGACATCCTGCGGGGTGCCGACGCCGACCTGCACAGCCGCCTGGTGCTGCTCTCGGGTGAGGCGCGAGCTGCCCGTGGCGCCCAGGGCGGCGTGCAGCGGGCCCGGCAACTGGCGCGCCAATACCGCGGCTACCTACGCGGCCAAGCCGTTGCGGCGGTGGCCGATCCCGAGCATCCACGCTGGCTCGGCGCCTTGCTGGCCCTGGCCTATCCCGATCGGGTGGCCCAGCAACGGCGCCCGGGTGGCGCCGAGTACCGCCTGGCCAATGGCCGTGCGGCCCTGTTCAGCGAGCCCGACAACCTGATGAAGCAGCCCTGGCTGGTGATCGCCGACCTGGGCAGCCGCCAGGGCCAGCGTGAGGAGCGGATCTACCTGGCTGCGCAGTTCGATCCAGCGCTGTTCGAGACGGTGCTGGCCGAGCAGGTGCGCAACGTCGACCAGTTGGACTGGGACGAGCGTGAAGGCCTGTTGCGGGCGGAAAGACAACGCAAGGTGGGCGAACTGGTGCTCAGCCGCGAGCCGCTGCCGGGCCTGGACGAAAGCGCCCGCTGCCTGGCCCTGGTCCAGCTGGTGCGGCGCAAGGGCCTGGAACTGTTGCCCTGGACCCCCGAGCTGCGCCAGTGGCAGGCCCGGGTGGCCCTGTTGCGCCAGCTGGAACTGGCCGCCAAGAGTGAAAGCCAGTGGCCGGATGTCAGCGATGCGGCCTTGCTTGAGGGGCTGGAGCACTGGTTGGCGCCGTACCTGGGCAAGGTCTCGCGCCTGGCCCACTTCGCCAACCTGGACCTGGCCGGCATCCTGCTCGGCCTGCTGCCCTGGCCCTTGCCCCAGCGCCTGGACCAGCTGGCGCCGCAGCACCTGAAGGTGCCGTCCGGCTCTTCGATCCGCCTGGACTACAGCGAGCAGCCGCCGATTCTCGCCGTGCGCCTGCAAGAGCTGTTCGGCCTGGCCGAAACCCCACGCATCGCCGACGGCCGCCAGGCGGTCAAGTTGCACCTGCTGTCGCCGGCTCGCCGACCGGTGCAGGTGACCCAGGACCTGGCGAATTTCTGGCGCAGCACCTATGCCGAGGTCAAGAAGGACCTCAAGGGCCGTTATCCCAAGCACTACTGGCCGGATGATCCGCTGATCGCCGAAGCCACCGCCCGGGCCAAGCCCAGGGGCACTTAGCAGGCCGTTGAAACACTACCTGCGTTGCCATCGCTGCGTTGAAAACAGTCTGGTGCGCCAGCCAGGTCAAAATGCTCATTTACCACTTGTAAACTGCGCTTTTTCGCCTGTTTTCGCCTTGCGCTGGCTGCCTCGCCTACGTTTTCCAACGGCCTGTTAGGTGCATCAACGGTCCTGCTGTCTCGGCACCGTTGTTGTCCCGAGCAGGAGCGTTCTGCCCGCGTCTTCTCTCGCCACTGCCTGTTTCGTTCCCCTTGAGAGGGGGCGCG
>NZ_JBJJLO010000169.1:0-9991 GCF_046230915.1 Pseudomonas sp. KCJK8993 | reverse complement strand
CCTTGGCCAGGGTCGGCAGCAAATCCTGGTCGGTGGGCACCTGCATGGGCGCCTGGGTGGCCGGATCGACGCTACAAAACTGCCCGCCGATGCCGTTGAGCTGCATGCCCAGCATCTGGCCATGGCCGATGCTGCAGGCGAACACGTTGAACAGGACGCAGCAATACAGCATCCAGGCAACGAGCGAGCGATCGGAACGGGCGAATTTCATGGGCCGGCACTTTAGCATCGAAGACGACGAACGTACTTACCAAAACGCGCGATCAGGTCCATTCTTCAGCGAAATTTTCCAGGGACGTCCAACATGACTCATCTGCTTGCACAGGGAGTGGCCGGAACCTTTTTATCGATCAGCCTGTTGCACCTGTACTGGGCCGCTGGCGGCAAGCGCGGCAGCGAGGCGGTGATCCCGCAGGTGCCGGGGCCCGTGCCCGGGCAGAGCCAGCCGGCCTTCCAGCCGCCGGCGCTGGCAACCTTGCTGGTGGCGCTGGCCCTGTTGCTGGTGGCGCTGCTGGTGTGCCTGCGGGTCGGGCTCTTGCTGCCGAGCGTGAGCCATCCGGCGTTGCAGTGGGTCATCAGCGCCATCGCCTTGCTGATGTTCGCCCGGGCCATTGGCGACTCGGAACTGGTGGGGTTCTTCAAGCAGGTGCGGGGTTCGCGCTTCGCCCGGCTCGACACGCTGTTCTATTCGCCTTTATGCGTGGTACTGGGGGCCGGGCTGCTGGTGCTGGCCTGGGCCTGAACGCCCGCAAGGCAAGGGCGGGGCGAGCCCGCGCCTGCTCAGTTGCCGGTTTCCTGGCGTTTGCTGCTGACTTCCGCCGGCACGTCGTCGCCGGCCATGCGCTTGCGGAACAGCGCGGCACGGGCCAGCAGCAGGGTGGTCACCGGCACGGTGATCGACAGCAGGATCGGGATCAGCCAGGCGTGCAGCACCGGCCCCGACTTGAGCGCCGAGAAATACAGGATCGAGGCCAGGGCCACGGTCCACGAGCCCAGGGTCGAGGCCAGGGCCGGCGGGTGCATGCGCTGGAAGTAGCTCTTCATGCGCAGGATGCCCAGCGCGCCGATCAGGGCGAACAGGCTGCCCAGTAGCAACAACAGGGCCACCAGGATTTCCACCCACAGGGGCAGTTGTTGCAGCTCGTTCATTCGATCACCTCGCCACGCAGGAGGAATTTGGCCAGGGCGAAGGAGCCGACGAAGCCGAACAGGGCGATCAGCAGCGCCGCCTCGAAGTAGGTATCGCTGGAGTAGCGGATGCCCAGCACCAGCATCATCAGCATCGCCAGGATGTACAGGTAATCCAGCGCCAGGACCCGGTCCTGGGCCGAGGGGCCCTTGAACAGGCGCACCAGGGTCAGGACCATGGCCATGGAAAAGATGAACAGGCTCAGCAGGATCGCGTTATCCATCAGTGCGCTCATTCGAAGATCTCCATCAGCGGGCGCTCGTAGGTGGTCTTGAAGTGCTGGATGAATTGCGCCTCGTCCTTCAGGTCGAACACGTGCAGCAAGAGGATGCTGCGATCCAGCGACAGCTCGGACCAGACCGTGCCCGGCACCACCGTGGTGATGGTCGACAGTGCCGCCAGGCCGTTGGCGTTGCGCAGGTCCAGGAGCACCTTGACGAAGGCCGAGCGCACCGGGCGCCGGCCGTTGTTGAGCACGCCCCAGGCCACCAGCAGGTTCGACACCAGTACATCACGGCCCACCAGCAGGAACAGGCGCAGGATGGTCCAGGGCCGGCGGAAGCGGATCGGCTGCGGGCGCAGCGGGCGCATCAGCAGTGGCGCGAGAAAGCCCAGCATCGCGCCCAGCAGCAGGTTGCCGGGGCTGACGGAGAGGTTCAGCAGCAGCCACAGCAGCCACAACGCCAGGGACAGGAAGGGCGAGGGGAGCAGGCGCTTCATGGCTGCACCTCCACCGACAGCGCGGCCTTGGCTTCGGGGCTGAGCACCGTCCGGGTGCCCAATACCGCCATCACGTAGTGCTCGGGCTGGTTGAGGTTGTCGGCGGTGTCCTGGGTGAAGCGCAGCAGCGGCTCGGCCTTGAAGCTCAGCAACACGCACAGGCCCAGCAGCGCCACTATCGGCACGCACTCCAGGCGCCGCAGCACAGGCGAGGGTCGCTCCTCGGGCGTCCAGAAGCGGCGGATGCCCAGGCGCGCGAAGGCGATCAAGGACGCCAGGCCGGAGAGGATCAGCAGCGCTAGGAAGCACCAGCCCGCCACCGGCACCTGGGTATCGGGACTGCTGCCCAGGCCCTGGGGATTGAGCAGGGCGGCGATCAGGTTGAGTTTGCCGATGAACCCCGACAGCGGTGGCATGCCGATGATCAGCAGCGCGCAGGCGATGAAGCTCAGGCCCAGGAAGGCCATGGTCCAGGGAATCACCTGGCCGACCACCACTTGCTGTTCGTCGTCGAGGTTGCTGCCCCGTGGCGGGTTTTGCGAACCCGCCGGTTGCGGCAGGATCTCGCCTTCATCCTCCAGCGGGGCCTCGGTGGCCGAGCGCGAGCGCTCGATCAGCTCGGCCAGCAGGAACAGCGCGCACATGGCCAGGGTCGAGCTGAACAGGTAGAACAGCGCCGCGCCGGTCAGTGCCGGTTGGGCGAAGCCGATCACCGCGAGCAGGATCCCCGCCGAGACCAGGATGCTCAGGCTGGCCATGCGCTCCAGGCGCTGCGCGGCGAGGATGCCCAGCGCCGCGCAGCAGATCGTCGCCAGGCCGCCGTACACCAGCCACTGGCTGCCGAAATAGGCCGAGGCACCGGCCTGGCCGGAAAACAGCAGGGTCCACAGGCGCAGCACGGTATAGACCCCAACCTTGGTCATCACCGCGAACAAGGCCGCTACCGGTGCGCTGGCCGAGGAATAGGCCGGCACCAGCCAGAAGTTCAGCGGCCACATCCCGGCCTTGGCCAGGAAGGCGATGGCCAGGATCGCCGTGCCCGCGTGCAGCAGGCCGCGGTCGGCCTCGGGCACCAGCGGGATCTTCATGGCCAGGTCGGCCATGTTCAAGGTGCCGGTGACTCCGTAGATCATCGCCGTGCCGATCAGGAACAATGACGAGGCCAGGAGGTTGATGGTGATGTAGTGCAGCCCCGAGGACACCCGTGCCCGTCCCGAGCCATGCAGCATCAGGCCGTAGGAGGCCGCCAGCAGCACCTCGAAGAACACGAACAGGTTGAACAGGTCGGCGGTGAGGAAGGCCCCGTACAGGCCCATCAGCTGGATCTGGAACAGCGCGTGGAAGCTCGCGCCGGCCCCGTCCCAGCGGGCCATGGCGAACAGCAGCGCGCTGACCCCGATGATGCCGGTCAGCACCAGCATCAGCGCCGACAGGCGATCGACCACCAGCACGATGCCGAACGGCACCTGCCAGTTGCTCGGCAGGTACACGCCGAAGGAGCCGGTGGCGCCATCGGCCTGGGTCCAGTACAGCAGGTACAGCGCCAGGCCCAGGCCCAGCAGGCTGGAGAACAGGTTGAGCCGGGCCTTGAGCGGACGGTGTTTTTCCCCCAGCAGCAGGAGCAGGGCCGCGGTCAGCAGCGGCAACAGGATGGGGGCGACGATCAGGTGCGAGGACAACAGGTTCATTCCTTGGGCTCCCGACCGTCGACGTGGTCGGTGCCGGTCAGGCCCCGGGAGGCCAGGAGCACCACCAGGAACAGCGCGGTCATGGCGAAGCTGATGACGATGGCGGTGAGCACCAGCGCCTGGGGCAGGGGGTCGGTGTAGTGCAGCAGGTCCTGGGGGACGCCGTCCTTGACGATCGGCTCCTTGCCGATGAACAGGCTGCCCATGCTGAAGATGAACAGGTTGACCGCGTAGGACAGCAGGCACAGGCCCATCACCACCTGGAAGGTCCGGGGGCGTAGCACCAGCCAGACCCCCGAGGCGGCGAGGACACCAATGGCGATTGCAATGACTTCTTCCATCAGGCGGCTCCGCTCTTGATCAGGGACTTGGACTGGCTGGCAGGCTTGTGGGCCCGCACCGACTGGTGCGCCAGGGCGGTGAGGATCAACAGGGTCGCGCCCACCACCACCGCGTACACGCCGATGTCGAAGAACAGCGCGCTGGCGATATGGATATCACCGAACAGCGGCAGGTCCAGGTGCAGGGTGTGGGTGGTCAGGAACGGATAGCCCCAGGCCAGGGCGCCTAGGCCCGTGGCCACGGCGAACAGCAGGCCGGTGCCCATCCAGCGCAGCGGTCGCAGGCTCATCTGCGCCTCCACCCACTGGGTGCCGGCCACCATGTACTGCAGGATGAACGCCACCGACATCACCAGCCCGGCGACGAAACCGCCGCCCGGCAGGTTGTGCCCGCGCATGAACAGGTAGAAGGACACCACCAGGGCGATCGGCAGCAGCAGGCGCACCAGCACCGCGGGCACCATCATGAAACCCAGGGCGGTGTCGCTGGCCTGGCGTGGGTTGACCAGGTCGGTGACCACGTCCGGTGCCAGCAGGCGCTGCTGGGCCGGCAGTTGCATGCTCTCCTTGGGCGGGCGGAAGCGTCGCAGCAGGGCGAACACGGTCAGGGCCACGGCCACCAGCACGGTGATCTCGCCCAAGGTGTCGAAGCTGCGGAAGTCCACCAGGGTCACGTTCACCACATTGGTGCCGCCACCCTCGGGCAGGGCCCGGCTCAGGTAGAACGAGGAAATGTCGTTGGGCGTCGGCCGGGTCAGCATGGCGTAGGACAACAGCGCCATGCCCAGGCCCACGGCGACCGACAGGCTCAGGTCGCGCAGGCGGCGGATACGCGCCTTGGGCACGCTGCTGGGCAGCGGCGAGACATCCTCGATCCGCCGCGGCAGCCAGCGCAGGCCCAGCAGGATCAGCACCGTGGTCACCACTTCCACCACCAGCTGGGTCAGGGCGAGGTCGGGGGCGGAGAACCAGACAAAGGTCACGCAGGTCATCAGCCCGCAGACGCTGACCATGGTCAGGGCGGCCAGGCGGTGATACTTGGCCTGCCAGGCGGCGCCCAGGGCGCAGGCGATGGCCAGCAGCCAGAAGGTCACGAAGACGATGGAACCGGGGATCTTCGGCCGGTCGCCCCAGGTCAGGCTGCTGTAGAGCATGGGGATCAGCCCGGCGATCACCGCCGCCAGCACCAGCAGGAACAACTGGCTTTGCAGGCGCTTGGTGCTCAGCCGCCGCTCCAGGCCACGGGCCAGGCGGGTCAGGGCCACCAGGCAGCGTTCGAACAGGCGCTTGCCATTGAAGCGGCCCACGCCCGGCGGGTAGGCGAAGCGGCCACGCACCAGCGGCTTGCGCAGTAGCAGGTAGAGGACGATACCGCAGGACATGGCGATCAGGCTCATGATCATCGGCGCATTGAGGCCGTGCCAGATTGCCAGGCTGTATTCGGGCAGGGTCCCGCCCACCACCGGCCGTGCGGCGGCGGCCAGCAACGGCCCGATGATCTGGGCCGGGAAGATCCCCACCAGCAGGCAGGTGAACACCAGCAGCTCCACCGGCGCACGCATCCAGCGCGGCGGCTCGTGGGGCGTGTGGGGCAGGTCGGTGGCCGGCTCGCCGAAGAACACATCGACGGTGAAGCGCAGGGCATAGGCGACGCTGAAGGTCCCGGCGAGGGTGGCGATCACTGGCAGGGCGATCTCGACCCAGGCACTGGAATTGATGAACACCGTCTCGGCGAAGAACATCTCCTTGGACAGGAAGCCGTTGAGCAGCGGCACCCCGGCCATGGAGGCGCTGGCCACCATGGCCAGGGTCGCGGTGTAGGGCATCAGCTTGATCAGGCCGTTGAGCTTGCGGATGTCGCGGCTGCCGCTCTCGTGGTCGATGATCCCGGCAGCCATGAACAGCGAGGCCTTGAAGGTGGCGTGGTTGAGGATGTGGAATACCGCGGCCACCGCCGCCAGCGGGCTGTTCAGGCCCAGCAGCAGGGTGATCAGGCCCAGGTGGCTGATGGTGGAGTAGGCCAGCAGGCCCTTGAGGTCGTTCTGGAACATCGCGCAATAGGCGCCCAGCACCAGGGTACAGGCGCCGGCGCCGCCGACGATCCAGAACCATTCTTCGCTGCCCGACAACGACGGCCACAAGCGGGCCAGGAGAAACACCCCGGCCTTGACCATGGTCGCCGAGTGCAGGTAGGCCGAGACCGGTGTCGGCGCGGCCATGGCGTGGGGAAGCCAGAAGTGGAAGGGGAATTGCGCGCTCTTGCTCAGCGCACCGAGCAGGATCAGGGGAAGCAGGACAGGGTAGAGGGCATGGGCCTTGATCTTGTCCGCGGCAGCCAGTACCTGATCCAGGTCATAGCTGCCGACCACATGGCCGAGCAGCATGACCCCCGCCAAAAGGCATAATCCCCCGGCCCCGGTGACCATCAGCGCCATGTAGGCACCACGGCGGGCGTCGGAACGGTGATGCCAATAGCCGATCAGCAGGAACGAGAAGAGGCTGGTCAGTTCCCAGAAGAACACGATCTGGATCAGGTTGCCGGAGATCACCAGGCCCAGCATGGCGCCCATGAACGCCAGGAAAAAGGCGAAGAAGCGCGGCACCGGGTCCTGGGGCGACATGTAGTAGCGCGCATACAACGACACCAGGGTGCCGATGCCCAGCACCAGCAGCGAAAACAGCCAGGCGAAGCCGTCCAGGCGCAATACGAAGTTCAGTCCCAGGCTCGGCAGCCAGGCGTACTCCTCGCGAATCACCCCGCCCTCGGCGATCTGCGGATACAGCAGGGCCACCTGGAGGGTGCCGATGAGGGCAACCAGGCCGGCGAGCAAGGATTCGGTATTACGTGCGTTGTGCGGCAACAGGGCCGCCAGACAGCTGCCCATGAACGGCAGAAGCAGTAGAACTATCAGGGACATAGGCTTCTAATCTGCAGAAAAGTATGACGCATAATACGTGCCAGGCCCTTGATCACCAACCGCCAGGCGCGGCTGGATAGCCATCAGAAATGTTACATGCGCTTTCAAAAGTAGGAGACAAATGCCCGCTTCGCCCGTTCGCCGGGTGTTCGCACAAGGTTTGCCCCCCACGCAACTCATCGGACAAGGATCGACACGGATGCACCCAGCCAAAACCACCACCAGCCGCCGATTGCTCCGGCGTGGCTGCTTTGCCCTGCTGTTCACCTGCCTGGGCGCCGTGTTGGCCATCGGCCTGGAACGGTTGTACCCGCCGGCCCAGGAGATGATCAGCACCCGCAAGGCCCTGGTCATCGACGGCCCCCCGGGCGACGGGCACCGCTACCTGTTGCCGCCGGGCACCGTGCTGTATTACGAAAAGGCCATGCCGGAGGGGCATGCCCGCTACCGGGCCTATTTCTATTACAAGGGCGAAATTGAAGGTGATCCGCTGCCGCTGGAGCCCAAGCACCATGGGGCCTTGATCGCCCCGGGCTGGCTGTCGAGCCCCGAGCCCGGCGCGCCGTCCTTGTAGGTGGCTGGGGTCAGGGCGGTGTCGACTCACCGCCCAGTGAGGCTTCTGGCCTGTGCGTCGATCCGCGGTTGATCTTCAGCTCGCTGACGATCACCGCCAGCACGATCATCGCCCCGCCCAGCAGGGCCAGGGCGGGCAGGCGTTCCCCGGCGATGCGCCCGACGATCCCGGCCCAGACCGGTTCGCCGGCATAGATCAGCGTGGCCCGGGTCGGCGAGACGCTCTTCTGGGCCCAGTTCATCGCCACCTGGATCGCCGCGCTGGAGGCTCCCAGGCCCAGGGCGATGACCAGCAGCAGCCAGGAGAATTCCGGCAGTGTTTCCCCGGTGGGCAGCACCATGGCGAAGGCCAGTACCGAGGTCACCGCCAGTTGCACCACCGTCACCCGGCGCACATCCACGCGCCCGGCGAAACTGCTGATGAGGATGATCTCGGCGGCGATCGCCACGGTGCTGATCAAGGTCGCGATCTCTCCGGGGCTGAAATCCAGGGAGGCGCCGTTGGGCCCGGACAGTAGCATCAGCCCGGTGAATGCCAGCATGATCCCCAGGCTGGGCAGCAAGCCCGGGCGCTTGCCCATGAACAGCCATTGCAACAGGGGCACGAAGGGTACGTACAGCGCGGTGATGAAGGCCGATTGGCTGCTGGGGATGGTTTGCAGGCCCACGGTCTGCAAGCCGTAGCCGAGCATGATGGCAACCCCGATGAAACTGCCGGCGCGCAACTCGAACAGGGTCAGGCCGCGCAGGCGCGACCAGGAGAAGAGCGCGACGATGGCGGCGGCCGCGGCGAAGCGCAGGCCGACGAAGAACATCGGGCCGCTGACGCCCATGGCTTGTTGCACCAGGAGGAAGGTGCCGCCCCAGATCATGGTGATCAGCACCAGTACGGCCTCGGCCTTGCTGAGCTTGTAGAAAGAAGTGCTGGAAGTCCCGGATGTCATGGTCTTGCGTGCTACCTGAGGGGGACGCACAATGCGCCGGAAATTGGGCAGTATACTGCGCAGGCCCAGGGAGCGAGTGAATAGAGTGCATAAGGAAAACAGTCATCGGGCTTCGGTCCTGCAACATGTCAGCCTCAATGTCCGGCGCCTGCGCCACGCCGCTGGCTTGAGCCAGAGTGCCCTGGCGCAGAAGTCGGCGGTCAGCCGGCGGATGCTGGTGGCCATCGAGGCGGGGGAGAAGAACGTCAGCCTCGGGACCCTGGATCGAGTCGCCGAGGCCCTGGGCGTGGCCTTCAGCGACCTGATCCAGGCCCCGGATTCCCGGGACTCCAGCCGTATCAACGAGCTTGCCTGGGCGGGGCTGATTCCCGGCAGCCGCGCGGTGCTGCTGTCCAAGGCCGAGGCCCGCCGTGAGGTGGAGCTGTGGGAATGGCAGCTGGAGCCTGGCGAGGAGTACCGCTCCGAGTGCGATGCCCAGGGCTGGAGCGAGCAGCTGTATGTGTTCGAGGGTTGCCTGACGGTGTTCTTCGGCGACACCGAGCGCCGCCTGGAAAGCGGCGACTTCCTGATGTTCGCCAGCCATGTGCCCCATGGTTACCGCAACGATGGCACCCAGCCCACGCGCTTCGTGCGCAACGTGGTGATCTGATTCCGCGACAACTGTCCGCCTGCCAACAGTGGTTGGGCAGTTTGCCTGTTTTGTATTGCAGTGCTTTGTCGGTTTTATTCATAGCTCATTGAAATAGAACGTTTTTATTCCTGGGCACGAGTTCTGCAGTGGTCCTGGCGGCAGGCACCCGACGGGTGTCGATCCTGACCACCAGCAAGCGGAACCGGCCCATGACAGCCCCAGCCCAACCCCCTCGCACTGCCCATATCATCCGCAGCGATGCCGAAGCCATCAGCATCGCCCGGGACCTGGCCCGGCGCTTCGCCGTGGACGCCGCGGTACGCGACCGTGAACGGCGCCTGCCGGTGGCCGAGCTGGACGAGTTCTCCGCCAGCGGCCTGTGGGGCATCACCATTCCCCGCGAATACGGCGGTGCCGGGGTGTCCTATGTGACCCTGGTGGAGGTGATCAAGATCATCTCCGCCGCCGACCCGTCCCTGGGCCAGTTGCCGCAGAACCACTTGGGGGTGGTGGATATCCTGTTGCAGACCGGCAACGAGGAGCAGAAGCGTCGCTACTTCAGCCAAGTGCTGCAGGGCTATCGCTTCGGCAACGCCTTCTCCGAGGCCGGTAGCAAGCATGTCGGCGCCTTCCAGAGCCAGATCCGCTTCGACGGCGACCAGGCCCGGATCGATGGGCAGAAGTTCTACTGCACCGGTGCCTTGTTCGCCCATATCGTCCCGGCAGTGGCCGTGGATGAGGACGGCCAGGCCCATATCGCATTCATCGAGCGGGACAACCCCGGGCTGACGGTAATCGATAGCTGGGACGGCTTCGGCCAGCGCACCACCGCCAGTGGCGGGGTCAGCCTGCAGGCGGTGCAGGTGCCGCGCAGCGCGGTGATCCCCCCCCCCCCCGGCCCCGTGACCCCCCCCCCCCCCCGGGCCCATGCCCCACAGCACCCCCGCGCCGCGGGGCCCCCCGACGCCCTCGTCCCCCCCGCGGGCG
>NZ_JBJJLO010000168.1:0-10214 GCF_046230915.1 Pseudomonas sp. KCJK8993 | reverse complement strand
CGCTGACCCGCACCAGCACATCGAACTCGCCGCTGAGCACTTCGCACTGGACGATCTCCGGCATGGCACGCAAGGCTTGCAGCACCTCGGCACCGCGCATGCGGTCGTAGCGGTAGACGAAGATCAGCGCATTGATCCGGGTATCCGCCCCACGCCCCTCGCCCACGCGGATGGTGTAGCCCTGGATCGCACCGTCGCGCTCCAGGCGTTCGATGCGCTGGCGCACCGCGTTGCGCGACAGGTTGACCTTGGCCGCCAGCTCGGCATGAGCCGCCCGGGCATTGCGGGTCAGCTCGGCCATGATGCGTTCGTCCAGTGGATCCAGGATCCGCTTCATGAAGCCTCCTTCGCGGTGCCCATCACAGTGCCTTCAGGCAGTGCAGTACGGCGGCAAAATCATCCGCTGCCAGTGCTTGCCACTGCGCCGTGGAAGGCGCCGCGAGCGGCTGTGGGACCACTCCGGGAATACCCAGGGAAGCCAGGAGCCGCGCCGACTTGGCCGGCGCGATCTCCCCCAGGGTGACCATGGGCGCCACCAGGCTGCGCCGGTACAGGCGCGCCGCCAGGACGCCGATGGCGGCATGGGGGTCGATGATGTAGCCGGTGTCCCGATAGAGGCTGCTGATCTCCTTGCCGGTCTCTTCATCGCTGACCGAGTAGGAGTCGATGATCATCCGCGCCTGCAACCAGAACTCGTTGCCCAGGCTCATCTCGCCGCTGCCTTCAAAGCGCTGCATCAGGCCCGCCACCGCGTGCGGGTCCTGGCCATACAGTTCCCAGACAAAGCGCTCCAGGTTGGCGAACAGCGACAGGTCCATGGCCGGCGACAGGCTCTGGCTGGCCTCGGCGCGGCAATAGCGGTTCTTCAGGAAAAGCTGGTGCAGGGCGTCGTTGCGGTTAGTGGCGACAATCATCTGGGTGATGGGCAGGCCCATCTTCTGCACGATATAGCCGGCATAGACTTCGGCGAAGCTCGCCGCCGGAACGCTGAAACCGATGGGCCGCTGGCCGCCCCCCAGTTGCAGCACGGCATGGAAATACAGCACCAGCTGGGCCATGACCCCGACCCAGTTGCTGGAGTTGAAGCCGATCACCTCGCGCTCGGCCAAGGGCCACTGGCGCAGCAGGCGAGCCACCAGGGTCTGGCAGTCGTCGAAGCTGCCTTCCACGGCAAAGCGCCACAGCCGGGGGTTGTGTGCCGCCTGCAACTGCTGCCCTTGCTGCTCGGGCACCCCGTGCTGCGGATAGAACACCAGCACCTGGGTCTGCGGGCAGTCCTTGAAGGCGTCGATGGCCGCCAGCGCGGTATCGCCGTTGCTGGCCCCCACCAGCACCCCGTGACGCTGCCGGCGCTGGAGGAAATAGCCCACCAGTTGCGCCTGCAACCGCGCGGCAAAATCCTTGGCCGAGCCCGTGGGCCCATGGAACAGTTCCAGCACCCATTCATTGCGGTCGATCTGCCGCAGGGGCGCCACCGCGCGGTGACCAAAGCCGCTGTAGGCACGGCTGAGCAAGGCCTTGAAGTCCGCCTCGGGCAGGCACTCGCCGACAAAAGGGCTGAGCACCCGGAAGGCCAGTTCGGGGTAATCCAGGGTCGACCAATTGGCGATCTCCTGGGGGCTGAAACGTGGCAGCTCGGCAGGCACGTACAGCCCGCCATCGGCGGCCACGCCAGACAACACCACGCTTTCGAAATCCACCTGCTCGGTGGTACTGCGGGTACTCACATAACGCATGCTTGGCTCCGGCCAGTCATTTATGGAGATGGGCCTGTTCCACCAGCCAGGTGGAAAATTCCAGCGCATCGGGGTGTGGATCGGCCCCGGCGCCACGCACCAGGTAAAAGGATTCGCTGGCTTCGATGCGCTGACTAAAAGGCTCCAGCAAACGCCCGTCGGCGAGCATCTGGTCGACCATGGAGGAACGGGCCAGGGCCACGCCCAGGCCCAGTTCAGCCATGCGCAAGGTGGAAATCAGGGTGTCGAACTGCATCCCCCGGGACGAATCCACCTGCTCGGCACCCGCGCGCTGCAGCCAGTAGCCCCAGCCCTCTTCGTAGCCCAGCACGTGCAGCAGCGGGTGCCGGGCCAGGTCCGCCGGCACCTCTAGCGGCGCCTTGTCCAACAAGGCCGGGGCGCATACCGGGAACAGCGTGTCCCAGGTCAGGCGCTGGGCCACCAGCCCCGGCCAGTGGCCATGACCCCAACGAATTTCCAGGTCGTCCTCGCCGTCCAGTTCCTTGACCCAGATATTGCTGATGTAGCGGATATCCACCAGCGGGTGCCTGTGCTGAAAATCCGCCAGCTTGGGCGCCAGCCAGTGGACGAAAAACGCCAGGCTGCCGCGTACCTTGATCGGCCGGCGCTTGTGCTGGCCGAAGATTTCATTGGTGCCCACCGCCAGCCGGGTAATGGCGTCCTGTACCACCGGCAGGTAGGAACGGCCCTCCTCGGTCAGGTCCAGGCCCCGGGGCAGGCGCTTGAACAGCGCCACCCCGAGGTGGCTTTCCAGCTGGCGGATCTGTTGGCTCACCGCGCCCTGGGTGAGGAACAGTTCCTCGGCGGCGTGGGTGAAGTTAAGGCAACGGGCGGACACCTCGAAGGCGCGCAGCCAGTTCAGCGGGGGCAAGCTTTTCTGCTTCATGGCCTGGCTCTCATGGACACCCTGGGCGCCGGGCACACCCCTCAACCCCGCAGGGCATCGGAGGGCCGTGCCAGGGGGGCCAGGGACAGGCGCCGCTGGCGGCTACTGCGGGTAATGTAATACACGAAGTAGCACCAGGCGATGAAGGGCACGCCGAAGTACAAGGCCACGCGCTGCTCGGGGTCGAAACCGATGCCGACACAGGCCAGGGCGCAGCAGAACAACGCCGCCAGCGGCACCCAGGGGTAACCACGAACACGGAACTTCAAGTCGCGCACATCACCGCCGTTGGCCACGAAGTGCCGGCGAAAGGCGATCTGGCTGGCGGCGATGCTCATCCACACCGCCACCACCGCCAGCCCGGAAATCGACACCAGGGCCAGGTAGATGGTGTCCGGGGCGAACACGCTGCTGAGCAGGGAGGCGGCGCCACCGGCCATGCTCACGATGATCGCGTTGAGCGGCGTGCCCATGCGGGTCAGGACCGAGAACTGCTTGGGCAGGTGCCCCTGGTCGCTCAGGGTCCAGAGCATCCGCGAGGCGGCGTACAGCCCGGAGTTGGCGGCGGACAGCAGCGCACTGATGATCACGAAGTTCATGATGTCGGCCGAGTACGGAATGCCGATATAGGTGAACACCGTGACGAACGGGCTTTCCACCAAACCGGCCTGCTCCCGCGGCAACAGGGTGGCGAGGACGAAGATGGTGCCGACGAAGAAGATCGCCAGGCGCAGCACCGTGGTGCGGATCGCCCGCGGCACGTTGCGTTGCGGGTCGCGGGTTTCCCCGGCGGCGATGCCGATCAGTTCGGTGCCGGAGAAAGCGAAGGCCACCGCCAGCAGGGTCATGGCGATCGGCATGAAACCGGTGGGGAACAGCCCCTCGCGGGTGAAGTTGCTCAGGCCGATGCTGTGGGCCTGGTCGATGTGCAGAAGACCGAGAATCGCGCCGCCGCCCACTGCCAGAAACACCAGCACGGTGACCACCTTGACCAGCGACAGCCAGAACTCGGTCTCGGCGAACAGCCGCACCGACACCACGTTGGACAAAAACACCACCATGGCGAACAGCGCGCTCCAGATCCACACCGGGGTCTCGGGGAACCAGCGGGCCATGAGGATCCCGGCGGCGGTGAATTCCGAGCCGATGGCCACGGTCCAGGTCAGCCAGTACAGCCAGGCCACGGTGTAGCCGGTACCGGGGCCGAGAAAGCGGGTGGCGTAGGTGCTGAAGGAGCCGGTCTCGGGCATCTGCACCGCCAGCTCGCCGAGGCACATCATCACCAGGTACACCATCAGCGCGCCGATGATGTAGGCGATCACCGCGCCCAACGGGCCGGCCTGGTTCACCGTGTAGCCGGAAGTGAGGAACAGCCCGGTGCCGATCACCCCGCCAAGGGCGAGCATGACAATGTGCCGGGTCTGCATTTCTTGCTTGAAGCCGCCGCGCAAGTCGGCCTGTTGTTCTTGTAGGGACATGATGGTTCTCATGAAAGTTGTCAGGGCAAGTCTCAATTTCTGCAACTGTGGAAATGGGCAGAAAACAAATCGGATGCCACCAGGTTTTTATTGTTATTCCTCTTCATGAAGCCCCACTGGCTGCCTTGCTGTGGGGGTGTCGCGCGCTCTTTTCAGTAGGCCGCCTCGGCCTGGGCATTCAGGGAAGGGACGGCGCCGGGCGCCGCATGCTGCTTGAGGGATTGGCGCAGCCAGGCGAAGGCCTGCTGCAGGTCTGCCAGCAGGTCATCGGTGTCTTCGATGCCGACCGAGATCCGCACCAGCCCTTCGGAAATACCCAGGGCCTGACGCTCTTCCAGGGTGTTTTCGACATGGCTGGTGGTGCGCGCCGGGCCGTAGATGGTTTCCACCGCGCCCAGGTTGCCGGCGCAGTGGGCATAGCGCAGGCGCGGCAACAGCAGCTTGACGCTGTCCATGCCGCCCACCAGGACGAAGCTGACGATGGCGCCGAAACCGCGCATCTGCGCACAGGCCACGGCGTGATTCGGGTGGCTGGGCAGGCCCGGGTAGTTCACCGCCTCCACCAGCGGCTCGTTGAGCAGGAACTGCGCCAGCTGCGCGGCGCTGTGCTGTTGCTGGCGCATGCGCAGGGCCAGGGTCTTGATCCCGCGGATGATCAGGTAGGCCGAGAACGGATCGAGGCTGGCGCCGTTGATTTCCCGGTAGTGACGCACCTGGCTCATCAGCGCCTCGCTGCCGCAGGCCACGCCGCCCAGCACATCGCCGTGGCCACTGAGGAACTTGGTGGCGCTGTGGATCACCACATCCACGCCCAGCGCCAGGGGGTTCTGGTTCAGCGGCGTGGCGAAGGTGTTGTCCGCCACCACCAGGGCGCCGACCTGTTTCGCCGCGGCGACCAGACGCTGGATATCGACAATCTTCAGCGTCGGGTTGGTCGGGGTTTCCAGGTACAGCAGGTCGCAGCCCTTGGCGATCTCGGCCTCGATCTGCTGCTGGTCGAAGGTTTCACACAGGGTGACGGCCACGCCCATGCGCGGCAGGAATTCCTCGAAGATCTTGTTGGTGCCACCGTAGCTGTCCTTGGTCGACACCACCCGTTGGCCGTGGCGCAGGAAGCTGTAGAGCACGCCGCTGATGGCCGCCATGCCGCTGCTGAAGGCCACCGCCGATTCGGCACTTTCCAGGTCCCGCAACTTGGCTTCCAGGGTTTCCACCGTGGGGTTGCTCATGCGGCTGTAGATAAAGCCCGGGGCCTTGCCCAGGGCCACGTCGTACCACTGGTCGATATCGTCGTAGCCATAAGCGGCACTGGCGACAATCGGTGTTTGCGTGGCGTTGTAGGGGTGACGGATCTGCTCTCCGCCCCAGACCACCCGGGTAGCGGTCCCGGGGTTTTCCAGCCCTGTGCGTTCAGGTTTTTTATTCATTGCGACGGCTCACCATTAAGGGTGCGCGGCCTGTTGCCGCGCTGGATCTGGTGGCCAATATAGAGAAAAGCCCAAGCCCCGAGAAACGATGTTATCGGGGCCAAAGGGGCGGTTTTTTTAATGGCTGCCCAGCCCTGCAAACGGCCTGCGTACAAGGCTTTCGCGACGCCTCTTGCATGGCGGCACCGAGGCTTGCGAAGCTGCCGTGCGCCCGCCTCACTCCCGAAAGGAACCGCAATGAACCGCACCGAGCATCTGTGCCTGATGGCCCGCTACAACCAGTGGATGAACGGCAAGCTGTACAGCGCCGCCATGAACCTGTCGGATGCGCAACTGGCTCTGGACCGACAGGCGTTTTTCGGCTCGATCCTCGGCACCCTCAATCATTTGCTGGCCGGCGACACGATCTGGCTCAAGCGCTTTGCCCAGCACCCGGCGCGGTTTGCGGCCCTGGCGCCGCTGCACCAGGTGGCCACCCCCCAGGACCTCAAGACCCTGCTGTTTGCCGACATCCGCGGGCTCTGGCAGCAGCGTCAGTGGCTGGACCAGTCGATCCTCGATTTCAGCCAGGCGCTGAACGACACCGACCTTGACAGCGCCCTGCACTATGCCAATACCCGGGGCGTGGTCAGCGAGCGCAATTTCTATAGCCTGCTGGTGCATTTCTTCAATCACCAGACCCACCACCGCGGCCAGGCCAGCACCCTGCTGACCCAGGCCGGAGTGGATATTGGCGATACCGACCTGCTGATGCTGATACCCAGCGAAGTCTGATCAGGCTTGAGCCCAACGGGCGCGCAACAGGGGCAGGCCGCTCTCGTGCCAGAAGCTCATGGAAATCCCGCCGCTGGACATGCCGCCATGGGCAAAGGCCTCGACGAAGAAATGCCCTGCCGAGCTCCAGGCCCTGCCTGTCAGTTGCTCGAAGGCCTGGACGACCAGGGCCTCCAACTGCTGCGCCGTGGTCGGCCAGGGTGCGTGGGCCAGATGCGTGGCCAGCGCTCGCCACAGATAGGGGTCACCCCGTAGCCCCCAGGACAGCGGTTCCTCGGCGAACAGCCGCGCGACGCTGCGCTCTCCCGTCATCGAAACCTCCCGGCCATGCGATTTATTCAGCGCTCAATCTAGCGTCTGCACCGGGCTTCTGCGACCATGCGCGCGGAAAAAAACCGCTTGCTAAGGAATGGCGCCATCAAAGTCCGCAATGCTCTGCTCGTTGTGCCCCTGCTGTCCCTCGTGACCTGCGGCACCCTGATCGCCCGCACCCCCAATTCCCACACCCGCTACGACTACTACAAAGGCACCCAGGCCAATATCGAGCTCCTGACCATGCGCGGTGCCAGCGGCTACGACGGCTACGTCACGCTTTTCTGCTGGATGAGCATCGTCTGCCCGGTAGTGGCCATCGTCAGCCTGCCGGTGGATGCCGTGGCCGACACCGCGCTGCTGCCCTATGACGCGATCAATCGCTGATTCTCGCCCGCCCCTGTTTCGACCCTGCGTGGAAGCCTGATCATCCGAATCATCACTTGCCTGTTGCTGCTCAACACCCTGCTGCTGTCCGGCTGCGGCACCTACATGACCCGTGGCAATGCCCTGGACTTTCGCGACGACCGCTACTACCGCAGCGTCAAGACCAACGCCCAAGTGCTCACCGGCTATGACATGGGCTATGCACGCATGATCACCGGCGGCTGCTGGGTGACGGTGGTGTGCCCGATCCTGATGATCGCCAGCCTGCCCCTGGACGCGGCGCTCGACACCGTGCTGCTGCCCTACGACGCGTTCCAGCCGGACCGGCCCAAGCGCAACATGCACGTGAATATGAAGGAGCTTCCCGAGGAAGACCTGCCGGCATTGCCCATCGGTGCCCAGGTGCAGGATCCGACAGCCCACGCCCCGCCCATCGCCCCGCAGGCTGATTGAGCCCCTTCGGGCGAGCATGCGTCGTGCCTTGGCGCAACCAGGCTACGCCTGATCCGGCGTGCACAGCGCTGGCACCCGCGGCGCCAGGCGGCAACGTCGCCCCAGGCGCTCCACCTGGGGGCGGCCGTATAGATAGCCCTGCCCCCACTCGCCACCACAGGCCATGGCCAGGCCCTGGTCGGTGGCAGTCTCGAGCCCTTCGACGATCACGCAGGGCGCCAGGGTCTTGCACAACTGCACCAGGTGGCTGAGGGTCTGGGCGCTGTTGAGTTCACCACGGGCGCGCTGGATGTAGCCCTTGTCGATCTTGACGATGTCCGGCCGCGTCTGGCGGATGAACTCCAGGGTACCCAGGCCCGCGCCGAAATCGTCGATGGCCACCCGGCAGCCCAGCTTGCGCAGGCACAGGACGAATTCGCCAGCCGCCTCGATGCTCGGCGGCGTGGCGCTTTCGGTGATCTCGATCACCAGTCGCGCGGCCACTGAGGGCAAATCCCGCAGTTGCTGGAGGATGACGTACCAGAACGGATCGATGATCGCGCTCTGGGCGGAAATATTGCACCCCAGACGCAAGCGTTCATCCCGTTGCAGGCCATCGATCACACAGAGCACCACGCTGCGATCCAGCTCGCGCATCAACTGGTGTTTTTCCAGCAGCGCCAGGGGGTAGACATCCCCGCCCTGGGCATCGACATGGCGCAGCAACCCTTCGTGGTAGAGCACCCGACTGCTGTCCGGCAGCCACACCACCGGCTGGAATGCCAGCACCAAATGGCCCATGGCCAGTTCGCGATAAAAGTCTTTGACGCTTTGCATGACAGATCCATAGGCCAGCCAACGATGCCCCCTCGGACGTGGTGTGACACAGCGGCCAGCGCGCGCCCAAGGGTCCCTGCCCAACCATGATCGACCCTGCCCAGGTCACTCGGAAGTGTTCCCGGATACCTTTCGCTTGTCCTTGGAAACCTGGGTCTGTGCTTATTCGTCTGCGGCCTTTTGTTTATTGCAATCATGCAAATGGCCTCATCGACATCATTTAGCCACCAGTCCAGGAAGACCTATGCACAGAATGACCAGCGCCAGCTTTCGGGTGCTTGCCGATGTCATCAGAGAAGGCGGCGCCAATGTCGATGCCCTGCTCAGAACCTTCGGCAGCAGCCTCCAGGACGTTGAGGACAATCCCCAGGGCGTAAGGCTGGAACTGGTCTATCAAGCGATGCGCGAAGCCACCCGGCGCACCGGCAATCCAGACCTCGGGTTGCTGGCCTACAGCAAGGCCCACCCGGCCAACCTGGAAGCCCTGGGCTATGCGGTGATGTCCTGCGCAACCCTGGGAGCGGCGTTGCAGCGCCTGGTGGACTACCAGGCGCTGACCAGCAACGGCTTCTACATGTGCCTGGAACGCAAGCCCGATGCATTGCAACTGATCGGCTTCGACGTCACCGCCGAGCCTTCGCTGATTCCCCGGGCGGTGATCGACGCCGGCGCCGCCCAGACCCTGGGCCTGCTGCACTGGCTGCTGCCCCAGCACAAGCCACGGCCACTGCTGGCGGCCTTCACCTACCCCGAGCCTGCGGACACGCGCCTGCTGCGCCGGCTGATGGGTGACAACCTGCAGTTCTGCGCGCCCCACAACAGCCTGACCTTTAGCAGCCAGGACTGCGCCATCGCCCTGCCCACCGCCGACCCGGCGCTGGATGTGCTGCACATGGAATACGCCCGCAACCGCCTCGACGTGCTGCTCAGCGGTTCGATGACCGCGCGGGTGCGCCGCGCCCTGTCCGAATCCCTGGCCCAGGGCGCGCCCAGCGACCTGCCGCATATCGCCCAGGCGGTGGGGGTCAGCACCCGCAGCCTGCAACGCAGCCTGGGCCATGAAGACGTGCACTTCTCGGCGTTGCTGGACGAGGCACGGCTGATGCTGGCCCACAGTTTTCTGCGCAACTCCATGCGCAGCGTCAAGTACATCGGCGCCCTGTTGGGCTTTCGCGACCAGAGCAGCTTTCACAAGGCCTGCCTGCGCTGGTTCGGCATGACCCCGGGGCGCTACCGCGAACAGTGACAACAACGCCGAGCAAAGGCTCGGCGCCAGGGTGCAGCGCCTGGATCAGTGGCTGGCTTGCAACTGCGGCTGCACTTGCGGCATGGCCGAAGAGTGGTGGTTGAGGATTTTCCACTCCCCGCCCAGGCGTTCGTAGAGGAAGGTGTAGCGGGCCTGGAGTTGATGTTTCTTACCGTCGGCGGCAGTCAGGGTGAAGGTGTAGACGCCGCTGTCCATGGCCGCATCCGGACCCAGGCGACGGATCTCCCGGTAGTTGATCTGGCCCACCGGTCGCGAGCTCATGAAGTGCTCGAAGTAGTCCTGGATCTGCGCGTGGGTGCTGCGCACCTGGTTGGAAACCGTGGGTTGCAACACTGCATCCGGTGCATAGAGGCTGACCACGGCTTGCGGGTTGCCGGTCTGCAGGGCGCTGTTCCAGCGGTCGAAGAGGCCGGCGATTTCCCGGTCCTGCAGGTTCTGCGGTTGCTCGGCCACGGTGCGGTACACGTAGGGAGTGGCTTCCAGGGCCTGAGCCAGTGGCGCGCTCAGCACGACGAACAGGGCCAGGGCGGTGCGTTTCAGTTTCATTCACGGACTCCAGTGGGTTTCAATGAGCCCCACTGTGTCTCGGGCCGCCGCCCGCGCCCTCGGCCAACTGGAGCCCGCGCTCTATGCCATTCGGCAGATAGGCGCGATAGC
>NZ_JBJJLO010000167.1:0-10525 GCF_046230915.1 Pseudomonas sp. KCJK8993 | reverse complement strand
CACACCGCCGCCCCTGATTCGCCCCTCGTCCGGTTCTGGCACAAGTGGCGCTTTCACCTGAATATCCTGCTGGTGCTCATTCCCCTGGGCTTCATGCCCAAGTACTTCGCCGATGCCGCGCTGTTTCGCGGTGATAGCGGCCTGGGCGAACGCGAGATCGGCGAAGTCCAGGTCGGTCCCTGGAGCCTGCGCCTGGCCGAGTTGCGCATCGAACCACCGCGCAGCGATGGTCCCGCCGGTTACTTGAAAAGCTTCAACGCCGCGCTGTGCCAGGCCTGCATCGAGCCGGTCAAGGCCACCTACCTGCGCATCGGCAAGCCTCGCAGCCTGCGGGCCGCCGGAGTGATCTTCTTCGGCAGCCCGTACCGCATGGGCGCCAGCCTGCCAATTCCGGAAAAGACCAAGGCCGACGCCGAACTGTGGATCACCATGGAAGGCTGGGACGGCAGCATGCACCAGACGGCCATTCCCCTGAGCCAGGCCTCGCCGGCCACCGTGGCCTGGCTCGAAAAACAAGGAGGCAAACCATGACTCGCGCATTCACCCGGCGCCTAGGCGCCGCAGCCCTGCTGCTCGCGGGCACGACATTCAGCCACAGCGCCCTGGCCCACAATCCGATGTGCGAGTGCAAGGCCATCGATGCCGAGCAGATCCGCTGCACTGGCGGCTTTTCCGACGGTAGCGGTGCCCCGGGCGTGACCCTGGACGTGATCGGCTACGACGAGACCATCCTGGTGCCCGGCAAGCTGGGCAACGACTCGACCCTGACCTTCAAGAAGCCCTCCAGCGAGTTCTACGTCCTGTTCGATGCCGGCCCCGGCCACGTCGTCGAGATCGACCAAGCGGATATCGAGGCCCCATGACCCCTGCCACCACCCAGGTCGTGCGCCCCGCCGGCGCCGGCCATGAAACCCTGTATGTCCTGCTGCTGTGCCTGCTGATCCTTTGCGCAGCCGCCAGCGTGGTGCTGTGGCACAGCGAGGCGGATACCCGCAACACCATCGCCGCCCATCAACTGGATGCCCGCCGCGACCTGAGCGCCGGCGAGCAAGGGATCTATGCCGACTTGCGGGTGACCCTCGACGAGATCCGCCTGCTGCAAACCGAAGGCCAGGCCCTGCCCAGTCCCGCGCAACTGGCCGAGGAAGGTTTCGCCCCCTTCGCCCAGGACGCCAGCTCGGTCAGCCGTGGCGGACATGCCTGGCAGGTACTGGACCAGGCCTACCTGGGGCTGAGCCAGAACCCACAGGTGGCCGGCTCCTTCCTCATGCGTATCGCCCCAGAGGATGACACCCAGGTGGATATCTGGCTCAACCGCAGCCCCTCGGCCAGCGTTCCCCATGACCTTGGCCAGCAACAGCTGATCGCCGCCGGCTGGCAGCAGGTGGTGGCGCAATTCGATGCCGGAGTGACCCGCCAGCACCGCCACTGAGCCCCTGCATTCCCCCGAGAGAAGAACACTAGCCCATGCCCATTTCATCTCCACGTCGTCCATTCTTGCAGGTGCTGCTGGTCAGCCTGCTGGCCCTCCTCCTCAGCCCCCTGGCCAGCGCCGATGGCGCCAAGCGCCTGCGCATCGGCATCACCCTGCACCCCTACTACAGCTATGTGGCCAACATCGTCGGTGACAAGGCCGACGTGGTGCCGCTGATCCCGGCCGGCTTCAACCCCCACGCCTACGAACCCCGCGCCGAGGACATCAAGCGCATCGGCACCCTGGACGTGATCGTGCTCAACGGCGTGGGCCACGACGACTTCGCCGACCGCATGATCGCCACCAGCGAGCGCCCGGACATCCCGGTGATCGAGGCCAACGAGAACGTACCGCTGCTGGCCGCCACCGGCATCGCCGCCCGCGGCGCCGGCAAGGTGGTCAACCCGCACACCTTCCTGTCCATCAGCGCATCCATCGCCCAGGTCAACAACATCGCCCGGGAGCTGGGCAAGATGGACCCGGCCAACGCCAAGACCTATACCCAGAACGCCCGCGCCTACGGCAAGCGCCTGCGGCAGATGCGCGCCGATGCCCTGGCCAAGCTGACCCAGGCACCCAACGCCGACCTGCGGGTGGCCACGGTGCATGCCGCCTACGACTACCTGCTGCGCGAATTCGGCCTGGAAGTCACCGCCGTGGTCGAGCCGGCCCACGGCATCGAGCCCAGCCCCAGCCAGTTGAAGAAGACCATCGATCAACTGCGCGAACTGGACGTCAAGGTGATCTTCTCGGAGATGGACTTCCCCTCCACCTACGTCGATACCATCCAGCGCGAATCCGGGGTCAAGCTCTACCCGCTCTCGCACATTTCCTACGGTGACTACAGCGCCGACAAGTACGAGAAGGAAATGAAGGGCAACCTCGATACCGTGGTCCGCGCCATCCAGGAGGCCGGAGCATGACCGCCATCGAGACCCTGCTGCGGGGCCCGGCCATCGAGTTCGACCAGGTCAGCCTGGTCCTGGGCCGCACCACCATCCTCGACCAGGTGACGTTCCAGGTGCAGCCCGGCAGCCTGCACGCCCTGGTCGGCCCCAACGGTGGCGGCAAGAGTTCACTGATCAAGACCCTGCTGGGACAGATGCCCCACCAGGGCCAGTTGCGCCTGCAGTGGCCGGACGCCCCGGGCACCATCGGCTATGTACCCCAGGCCCTGGAGTTCGATCGTGGCCTGCCGATGACCGTGGACGATTTCATGGCCGCCATGTGCCAGCGCCGGCCGGCGTTTCTCGGCCTGAGCCGGCATTACGCCAAGGCCATCGGCGAAGCCCTGGAGCAAGTCGGCATGCAGGACAAGCGCAAGCGGCGCATGGGCGCCCTGTCCGGCGGCGAGCGCCAACGGGTGCTGCTGGCCCAGGGCCTGATCCCGGCACCGCAACTGGTGGTGCTGGACGAACCCATGTCGGCCCTGGACGAAGCCGGGATCCAGGTCTTCGAGCGCTTGCTCCAGGACTGGCGCCAGCGCGGCATCACCCTGTTATGGATCGAGCACGACCTGGAAGCCGTGGGACGCCTGGCGGACCGGGTCACCGGTCTCAATCGCCGGGTGCTGTTCGACGGCCCGGCGCAGCAGACCCTGACGCCGGAGCGCCTGCTCAGCCTGTTTTCCACCCATCCACGAGCCGCCGGGAGCGTTGCCTGATGAGTTATGAAGCTTTCCGCCTGATGGTCCAGGGCTGGGCCTCTTCAGGCTACTTGCCGGAGGCCCTGGCCTACGGTTTCGTGGTCAACGCCCTGCTCGCCGGCCTGCTGATCGGCCCGGTGCTCGGAGGCCTGGGCACCCTGGTCGTGGTCAAGCGCTTCGCCTTCTTCTCCGAAGCCGTGGGCCACGCCGCCCTGACCGGAGTGGCCATCGGCATCCTCCTGGGCGAGCCCTACACCGGCCCCTACGGCAGCTTGTTCGGCTACTGCCTGTTGTTCGGCATCCTGCTCAACTACCTGCGCAATCGCACCGGCCTGGCCCCGGACACGCTGATCGGGGTCTTCCTCTCGGTGTCCCTGGCGCTGGGCGCCAGCCTGCTGCTGGTCCTGGCCGGCAAGATCAACGTGCATATCCTGGAAAACGTGCTGTTCGGCTCGGTGCTCACGGTCAATGGCGACGACCTGCTGGTGCTGCTGGTCGTCGGCGCCATGGTCCTGGGCCTGAGCCTGCCGCTGTACAACCGCATCATGCTGGCCAGCTTCAACCCACAGCTGGCGGCGGTGCGTGGCGTAGCGGTAAAGGCCCTGGACTACCTGTTCGTGATCCTGGTGACGCTGATCACCGTGGCCGCGGTGAAAGTCATCGGCGCGATCCTGGTCGGCGCCCTGCTGGTGATCCCGGCCGCCGCGGCGCGCCTGCTCAGCCAGTCGCTCAAGGGGTTCTTCTGGATCTCGGTGAGCATCGCCACCCTCTGCACCTTGTGCGGCATCCTGCTGCCGATCGTCTTCGACCTGCCGGTCCCCTCCGGCGCCGCGATCATCCTGGTGGCCGGCATCTGCTTCGCCCTGGCCGCCATCGCCCGCGGCACCGTCCCCAGCCTGAAAGGGAATATCGGATAAATGCACAGTTCATCACCTCATCTGTCACTGCCTCGCCTGACCCTGATCCTGGCCCTCGGCGGCCTGCTCCATGCCCCGGCTCTGTCGGCAGCGGACAATGTCCGCCAGGGCCAACCGGCCCCCGCCGCCACCCAACAGCCATTGACGGTGCTGGCCTCGCTGCCGGTGACCTTCGGCCTGGGGCAAATCCTGCTGCAAGGCACCGACGTCAAGCTCGAGCGGGCCGCCCCGGCCAACCTGCCGGGCTCGCGGCAGACCGCCTACTTCACCGGGCGCGGTGCCCCGGCCCTGGGCAAGCTGGCCCAGGGTGCCGACGCAGTGATCGGCCTGCGTTCGATCTGGCCGGACGACCCGCTGTATCCCAATGCCCGGCGCAGCAATATCCGCATCGTCGAAATCGATGCCGCACGCCCCGTGGATGGCGCCCTGCCCGGCGTCGCCCTGCAACCGGGCAAGAGCGACGGCCTGAACGCCCAGCCATGGTTGTCGAGCAATAACCTGGGGCGCATGGCCGACGTGCTGGCAGCCGACCTGGTGCGCCTGGCCCCCATGGCCAAACCTCGAATCGAGAGCAACCTGGCCAACTTGAAACAGCGCCTGCTCAAGCTCAGCGCCGACAGCGAGGCGCGCCTGGCCGAAGCCGACAACCTCAGCGTGCTGAGCCTGTCCGAGCATTTCGGCTACCTGGTCAGCGGCTTGAACCTGGAACTGGTGGCCGTGGATGCCCGGGCCGACGATCAATGGACGCCAGAGGCCCTCAAGGCGCTGCAAACCCAGCTCAAGGAGCACGACGTGGCGCTGGTCCTGCACCACCAGCAACCGTCGCAAGCGCTGAAGGCCGCCATCGACGCCGGCGGCAGCCAGTTGCTGGTGCTGGAAACCGATGGCGCCGATCCGGCCAGCGAGCTGGAGGGCAACCTGCAGAAGATCACCCAGGCCCTGGCCCCGCAAAGCTGAGCCTGTAACCGTTGCCGAAGCCGCAAACGGTCTGGGCGGCACCCCGTCGAAGGGAGGCCGCATTCTCAAGGCGCAGGAGGCTCGGCAGGCAATCGCCAGGCAAGTCCTGCGGACCTTTGCGCAGCCTCGCAAGCTCGGCAACGGCTACAAGTGGCGCGGCGGCGCTTACATATTTCCTCAAGATCGCGCTCATTTCCCGGTGCTAGTCTGCGCCTCGCCTAAACAGACGCCAGGAACAGCGCCATGAGCGATTACGTCAGCCTCAACAAGACCAACTGGGACGAGCGCGCCCCCCTGCATGCCGCCTCGCCGGACTATGGCGTGCAGCGCTTCATCGACGACCCGCAATACCTCTCCGACGTGGTGCGTTTCGACCTGCCGCTGCTGGGGGATATCCGTGGCCTGCGCGGCGTGCACCTGCAATGCCATATCGGCACCGACACCCTGTCCCTGGCTCGCCTGGGGGCACAGATGAGCGGCCTGGACTTCTCCCCCGCGTCTCTCGCCGAGGCCCGCACCCTGGCCCAGCGCTGCGACGCCGCCATCGACTACCACGAGTCGGATGTCTACAAGGCAGCCGAAGTGTTGCCGGCGGCCAGCTTCGACCTGGTCTACACCGGCATCGGCGCCCTGTGCTGGTTGCCGAGTATCGAGCAATGGGCCCGTACCGTGGGCGCCCTGCTCAAGCCCGGTGGCCGCCTGTTCATCCGCGAAGGGCACCCGATGCTCTGGGCGATCAACGAGGGTCACAGCGATTCGCTACGGGTGGAACTGCCCTACTTCGAACGCAGCGAACCCTTGGTCTGGGACGACAGCAGCACTTACGTGGAGACCGACAAGAAGCTGGAGGCCACGGTCACCCACGAATGGAACCATGGCCTGGGCGAAATCATCAGCGCACTGCTGGGCCAGGGCCTGGAAATCACCGGTTTGGTGGAGCACCAGAGCATTCCATGGGAAGCCTTGCCCGGGCAGATGGACGCCGACGAACACGGCGAATATCGACTCAAGCATGCGCCCTGGCGCCTGCCGCTGAGCTACACCCTGCAAGCCGTCAAGCGCGCTTGAGCCCCAGGCACGAAAAAGCCCGCTGGACCGAACGTCCAGCGGGCTTTTTCATGGCTGCGATGGCTTAGCCGGCAACCGCTTGCTGATCCATCTTCTGGCGCAGGCTCAAGGGACGCATGTCGGTCCAGACTTCCTCGATGTAGGCCAGGCAGTCTTTCTTGAAGCCGCTCTTGCCCACGGTGCGCCAGCCTTGTGGCACGGCCTTGTAGTCAGGCCAGATCGAATATTGCTCTTCATGGTTGACCACTACCTGGAACAGGATGTCGTCGCGGTCGAATACGGAAGTCATTGCTTGTCTCCATCACTGAATGAGTGTCGCCGCGCCCAGGCGCGGCGATGGTGTAGAAGTAACGAACCAGGGCCGCGAAAAATTAGAGGCCAGCCACGGCGGCGGCCACCGCCTTGCTGAAGATCTCCGCCACCTGGTCGATCTGCGCCGCGCTGATCACCAGCGGCGGCAGGAAGCGCACCACGCTGCCATGGCGCCCGCCCAGCTCCAGGATCAGCCCGCGCTTGAGGCATTCGCGCTGCACCAGCGGCGCCAGGCGTCGATGTTGCGGCGGATGCCCCAGGGCGTCCGGCGTACCTTGCGGGTCCACCAGTTCCACCCCCAGCATCAAGCCCCGGCCACGTACATCGCCCAGTTGCGGGTAGTCGCGCTGCAGGATCAGCAGGTGCTCGCGCAGGCGCTCGCCCATGGCCGCCGCGTGTTCGGTCACCCGGTGTTCCTTGAGATAGCGCATCACCGCGGAACCTGCGGCCATGGCCATCTGGTTGCCACGGAAGGTGCCGGCATGGGCGCCGGGCTGCCAGGTATCGAGCCAGTCGCGATAGACCATCACCGCCAGCGGCAAGCTGCCACCGATGGCCTTGGACAGCACCACCACGTCCGGGATGATCCCGGCATGCTCGAAGGCGAACATCTTGCCGGTGCGTCCGAAACCGCTCTGGATCTCGTCGACGATCAGCGCCACCCCGGCTTTCTCGGTGATACGACGCAGGCCGCGCAGCCATTCCAGGTCGGCCGGGATCACGCCCCCCTCGCCCTGTACCGTCTCGACGATCACCGCCGCGGGCAGGGCCACGCCGGCTTCCGGATCGCAGAGCAGGTTCTCCAGGTAGTTCAGGTTGGCCTTGACCCCGGCGGCGCCACCGAGCCCGAACGGGCAACGATAGTCATAGGGGAACGGCAGGAACTGCACGCCGTTGTTCAACAGCCCGGCCAACGCCCGCTTGGGCCCCAGGCTGCCCATCAGGCTCAGCGAGCCTTGGCTCATACCATGGTAGGCACCCTGGAACGACAGCACGGTGCTGCGCCCGGTGGCGGTCCGGGTCAGCTTCAGCGCTGCTTCCACCGCATCGGTGCCAGTGGGCCCACAGAACTGGATCTTGGCCTCGGCGGCCAGGGCCTCGGGCAACAGGCCGAACAGGTCCTGGACAAACTGGTCCTTGACCGGCGTGGTCAGGTCCAGGGTCAGCAGCGGCAGTTCATCGGCCAGTACCTGCTGGATCGCCGCGATCACCACCGGATGGTTGTGGCCCAGGGCCAAAGTCCCGGCACCGGCCAGGCAATCGATGAAGCGCCGCCCCTCGACATCCTCGACGTGGATACCGCTGGCGCGCTTGAGGGCCAGGGGGATGCGTCGCGGATAGCTGCGGGCATTGGACTCCTGGCGATTCTGGCGAGCCAGCAGGGGCGACTCGTCGAACTGGTAGAGCGTCTCGGCCACCGGGGCGGCATGCCCCACCGGCTGATCTTCCATAAGGCTGGTAACGGCTGACATCTGTGGAACCCTCACGCTGCAATTTGAGCAAAACGGCCACCGGCCGGATGCGCAGCCGAGAGGGGGTGCGCATTGACAGGTTTTCCTGTTCTGAAAACGCACCAGCAGCGTCGGGATTTACACCTTGGATCGGGGAAATTGCCCAAAGGCCCGTCCCGGGCCAGGGCGGCTCAAGCGGGCCGGGCAGGCAGGGTCAGTTCCACCCGCAGGCCATCGGGCTGGCTGTCGAAATGCAGTTCGCAGCCACAGCGCTGGACGATGGCCTGGACGATCGCCAGCCCCAGGCCGCAACCACTGCTTTGGCTATCACGCCAGAAGCGTTGGGTCAGGTGTTGCAGGTCTGCCTCGGGAATCCCCGGGCCGTGGTCCCGCACCTGGAAACGCACCCGGCCGGCGACCAGTTCCAGGTTCAGCTCCACCGGACATGCTTCGGGCGTATGGCGCAGGGCATTGTCCAGCAGGTTGCGCAAGGCGGCGATGGCCAGGGTCGAGGGCATATCCACCGCGGCGCCAGCCGCTGTCGGCTCCAGATTCAACTGGACCCGCTGGCGAGCGCCGACGACCGCGTCCTGGATCGCCAGGCGCGCCACCTGCTCCGCCGTGCACTGCACACCGTCATCGAACGACAGACTGCCCTCGACGCGAGCCAGCAACAACAGTTGCTCCAGGGTCCGATGCAGGCGATCGGCGCCCTCCTCGGCCCGGGCCAGTGCCTGGTCGTGGGCCGCGCCCTCGGTCATCCGCGCCACTTGCAGGTGGGTCTTGATCGCCGTCAGCGGGCTGCGCAGTTCATGGGCGGCATCGCCGGTCAGCCGCCGCTCGCGCTCGATAGTCCGGGCAATGCGCTGGAACAGCTGGTTCTGGGTTTCCAGCAGCGGGCGCAACTCGCTGGGCATGGGCTGGATCTGCAACGGCTCCAGGGAATCGGCGCTGCGGCGCATCAGGGCATCACGGATGCGGTTCAGCGGCGCCAGGCTCTGGCCGATGCCCAGCCACAACAGCCACAGGCAACCCAGCAGGGCCACCCCCACCGGCACCGAGGCCGCCAGCAGGATCGACAAATTCAGGGCCTCGCGCTCCACCTGGCGGTCGGCGGTGGTGATGCGCAGGTCGCCACGCACCAGGGTGAAGGTGCGCCAGGGCGCGTCGTCGATCATCTGGTCGTGGAACCCCAGCTTCTCGGCTTCCAGCGTGTGATCGGGGGTGCTGTGGCTGCGGGCCAGGATCTGTCCGCGCAAGGAGCTGACCTGGCACGCCATGCCGCCGGGGATGCTCAGGGCGGCACTGTCGATGTGATCGTGCGGGCCATGGGACGGCAATGCCGGCATCTGCTCCAAGAGGCCCGCGACCATCCGCGCCGAAGCCACCAGCCGTTGGTCCAGGGAAAACATCATCTGGTTGCGTAGATCACTGAGCATCCAGGCCGCGGCCAGGGTCCAGATCAGGATGAAGGCAGCGCCCAGGGTGATGCTCAGGCGCAGGCGCAGGCTCCTCACTTAGCGACTCTCCTCGCCATCCGCCGGCCCCAGGCGATAGCCCAGGCCCCGCACGGTCTCGACGATGCCATTGCCGAGCTTGCGCCGCAGGTGATGGATGTGCACGTTCAGAGCGTTGCTCTCCAGCTCATCGTTGAAGCCATAGACACTGTCCTTGAGCTGCTCGCTGGACAGCACCCGGCCGCGGTTGTGCAGCAGGGCCTGGAGTAGCGATTGCTCGCGCCGGGACAGGTCCACCGGCTGCCCGCCGAGCAGGGTTTCGCGGGTGCTGGGGTCGTAGGTCAGGCGTCCGTGCTCGATCAGGTTGACGCTGCGTCCCGCCGCCCGGCGCAACAGAGTGTGCAGGCGCGCCGCCAGTTCGCGCAGGTCGAAAGGCTTGAGCAGGTAGTCGTCGGCCCCGGCCTGCAGGCCGTCGACCCGGTCGGTCACCGCGTCCCGGGCGGTGAGGATCAGCACCGGGATCTCCAGGCCCTGTTGGCGCTGTTGCTTGAGCAGTTTCAGGCCATCTTCATCCGGCAAGCCAAGATCCAGTACCATCACGTCGAAATCGGCCACGCCGAGCATGGCCCGCGCCGCCGAAGCGGTGGCCACATGCTCGACCGTCAGGCCCTGGGCCGAGAGGCCGGCGACGATCCCGCTGGCGATCAGCTCATCATCTTCACAGACAAGTACGTGCATGGTCGGTCCTGTACAAAGGCGTTGATTAAGCAAGCAGCGGATTAAGCGGACATTATGCCCGCCCGCTCCGGGCCACAAGGCGCGGTTTAATCATCGGTTAATCAGGGCCGGCCATTGTGCTCGCAACTTGCACCGGTTTAAGGCTTGACCATGCGTCGATTGTTCATCCTGTTGTTCATGCTGTTCACCACCCTGGCGCAAGCCGGCAACAATCCGTTCGAGGTCAAGCCCGACTTCCTGCCGGTGGGCCAGGCGTTCGTATTCAGCTCCGAGCGCCTGCCCTCGGGCGAGACCCAGCTGTTCTGGCAGATCGCCGACGGCTACTACCTGTACCAGAAACGCCTGAAGTTCGACGGCCTGCCGCCCGAGCAGCAGCCGAGCCTGCCGGCGGGCGAAGCCCATAGCGACGAATTCTTCGGCGACCAGACCGTGTACCGCCAGGGCCCGGAGGTGAAGCTCCCCGCCACCGCCACGGGCAAGGGCAAGCTGGGCGGGCAAGGCTGCGC
>NZ_JBJJLO010000166.1:0-10971 GCF_046230915.1 Pseudomonas sp. KCJK8993 | reverse complement strand
CAGATTTTTGCTATAGACCACAAATACATTCCATACTTTGTTAGCTCGTTATGTTACTTCAGGATCGAACAATTCTTTAGGAGCGGCGAACTTTCAGTTGAGTATAAAAAGGCACGCTTCCATCTAATGATGATAGTCAAGTTACTCGCAACAAAGTGCGAAGACAACCCCCTTAATAGCAACAAACTTGAAAAGGCTTGTGAGGCATTCAAAGAATTACTTCTAGATGAAAGAAAAGCTATAGAAATCTTCCATACAGCAAGCGAAATATTTAGAACTTCAGGAATTGATCTCACAAAGCGACAATACAAGTCCGAAACAGACACCGAACTTCTAAAAAATGCAGTTTCGACATATTTGAAGATTTGACCTATCAAGAACATAGACTGGAGTACTACTCCACTCCAGTCTTACTTAATTAAACTCCATAATCCGGACATCTTTTACTCTTTAGTAAGCTCAAATGGTCGGAAAGTGACAACTTCCTCGCCAAGCCACTCGTTGACCTGGGCCAGGCGCGCCTGCAGCGGCTCCAGCTCGTTCACCGCCCAGACCTGGGCAGCCTCTCGCAACGACCCGAAACCACCCGCGTTCTGCGGCACGATGCCCATCAACTGTGGCGGTACCCGTAAGGCCGCGAGCAGGTCGTCGCGGCTGATGTTCTTGATCGAGCTGAATTCATCCTTGGCCGCAACCTCGCTGACCGGGATCAGCTGAATACCGTCCTTCTTGCCGGCCGGCGCGTAGACGAACAGGTTGCGAAAGTTGCCCGGCCCCTTCGAGCTCTTCAGCGCGGTGCGCAGCGAATCGATGTCCTCGTCCTTCTGCGCGGCGTCGGTCATGTAGAGGATGAAACCGGCGTGGCTGCCGTTGTTGTAGTACTTGCGCCGGAACAGGGTGGCGCTCTCGTTCAGCAGCGCGCTTTGCAGCGCCGCCAGCCATTCCGGCAGCCCGTAGATCTCCTGGTTGATATCGGCCTCGCGCAGGTGGCAGATCGATCCCGCCTCGAATTTGTGCTCGTCTTTCCAGCCGCGCACCATGTAATAGGTCACCAGGTCTTCACCGCGGCGCATGTACTTCGCCAGCGGCGGTACCAGGCCCAGGGTGTTGCGCAGCATGTTGTTGCGCTTCTCCAGGTAGCAGTTGCCACTCCAGAGCCAGTCCAGGGAGAACTGTTCGAAGGCCTGGCGGCTGAACAGCTTGTGTGGGATGAAGGTCCGGGCGAGCATGTTGCGCTTGAAGGTCAGCCCGGACTGCAGGTAGACGCTGGCCCGGGTGGTCTTGGCCAGGCCATCCATCGACATGGGCGTTTCGTACCAGCGGCCGTTGAACCAGCACTCCAGGTAGTCGAGGATCTCGCGGCCATCCAGCACCGGGGTCGGGTCGCCGAAGGTAAACGCCTCGACCGGGCCGGCCTGGGCCTGCAGGAGTTCCCCTTCCACTGCCGAATTGTTGGCCGGTACCAGGTTCTTTCCGCGCGTGTGTCTGCTCATCAGTAGGACTCCATAAATCCGGTATTCGCCGTGGTCTGCCCTTCGAGGGGCTCGTTGTGCAGGGCGTGGAACGTTGCCCACGCCAAGTCGGCATGACCGGTCTCGTCGTTACGCCCTGCCGTGTAAGTGATTTGCCGCCCCGAGGCGGTGATTGTTTTGCGGATGGCCATCAGGGACTGGGCCATATCCGTCCAGCCGGCATCGAACTCCAGCCGGCCGTTCTTGATCACGTCATAGGCCTTTAGCACCAGGCGGGTTTTGACTTCGGGCGAGTAGCTGAAGGTGGTGATGTTCGGGAAGAACGACTTCACCAGCTGCGCCACGCCTGAGCCCATGCCGGTGATGTCGATCCCGATGTAAGTCACCCAGTAGCGCTGGGTGACCTGGCGGATGGCCTCGGCCTGGGCCGCGAAGTCCATGCCGCGGAACTGGTGCTTTTCGAGCACTCGAAACTTGCCACCGGGCACCATGGGCGGTGCAATCACCACCAAGCCGGCGCTATCGCCGGTTTCCGCGGGGTCATACCCCACCCAGACCTGGCGGTCGCCGAACGGCCGCGCGGCGAAGGGCTTGTAGTCCGATGCCCACAGGTCCCAGCTGTCGACCATGCAGGATTGCAGCATCGCAAGCGGAAAAATGCTCGCCCCGTCGTCGATGAACTGGCACATCAGCAGGTTCTGGAAGGACTCGGCGTCATACTCAAGCCGCAGCTCGTCCAGATCGAACAGATCACAACCCCGGCCCTCGGCGTCGAGGATGGTGACGATCTGCCGCCAGATCCGGTCCTCGCACAACCGGCCCTGCTGCAGGGCATCGTGGGACACGTCGAGTTTGATTCGCTGCGCCGCCGGCTTGCCCTTGTTGAAGCGCTCGCCAGTCCAGAACGTGTAGGCCTCATGCGCCATGCTCGACGGCGTCGAGAAGTAGGTCCGGCGGTACTGCTTCTGCATCGCCATGCCGCTGGCGACCTTGTTCAGCTCCTTGAACTTGAAGGTCCAGAAGAACTCGTCGAAGTAGAAATTGCCGTGGTAGCCCTGGGCCGTCCGGGCGTTGGTGCCGAGGAAGTGCAGCTCGGCGCCGTTGCCGAGAATGATCGGATCGCCGGTCAGCTCGATACCGACCGTCTCACGGGCGAAGGCCTGAATGTAGGCCTTGAAGATGTGGGCCTGGTTCTTCGAGGCCGACAGGAAGATCTGGTTGCGCCCGGTGGTCAGCGCATCGATCAGCGCCTCCCGGGCGAAGTAGAACGTGGCGCCGATCTGGCGGGACTTGAGAATGGCCCGGGTACGCTGGTTGCCCGCCTTGTACCAGTCCAGCTGGTAGCCGAAACAGCCATCGATGAACGCCTCGATCAGTTTCTCGATGTGTTCTTCATCGAACACGTTGCGCTTGGGCGCCTTCTTCGGCCCCTCGTTGCGCTTGGCCAGGTTCGGGTTCAGCTCGGTTTCAGTGCCACCCTCAGTGAAACGCCGAATCCGCGCCTGGCGCTCCAGCTGGCGGTGCAGCAGGTCAATTTCCTTGTAGTCCGCCCCTGACTTCGGGTCCTTGAGGATCAACTGCACCAGGCGCGCCTCGGTGGCGGCCTCGATGCGCTCCAGAGGCGTGGCCCGGTCCCATTCGTCCCGGGCCTTCCAGCTGTGCAGGGTCTTTTCCTTCTCCCCGATCAGCTCGGCGATCTCGCACACGCGATAGCCCTGCCAATACAGGTGTTTAGCGTGGCGGCGGTGATCGGTGGGCAAATCGACGATGGCGTTCATGGCGCAGATGCTGCCGCCCGCGCGCGAATGCCGCCTGCCCTGCCCCTTGTAAGCCGCACAGCTACAACAGCGGCTCGTTGCCCGGAGAGGCTGCGCTCAACAACATGCCCTCAACGCAAGGCACCACCGCCACCGCATCGAGGATTCAGGCATGGCCGGCAAAACCGACACTCCAGCCAAGAAACACCGCTCCAAGTTTTTCCGGGTCGCCGTTGAAGGCGCCACCACCGATGGCCGCCAGATCGAACGGCAATGGCTGGTCGACGCTGCCGACACCTACAGCCTGAACACCTACGGCGCCCGGGTCTGGATCGAGCACATGCGTAGCCTGCTCCCGGACAGCCCGTTCCGCGCCTACGGCGATGTGGTCGCGCTGAAGACCGAAGAAGTCGAGATTGCCGGCGCGAAGAAGCTCGCCCTGTTCGCCCAGATCGAACCCACTGCCGACCTGGTGAACATGAACAAGGCCCGGCAGAAGCTCTACACCAGCATCGAGATCCGTCCGAAGTTCGCAGACACCGGCCGCGCCTACCTGGACGGCATCGCGGTAACCGATACCCCGGCAAGCCTGGGTACCGAAATGCTGACCTTCAGCGCCCAGCACCCGGGCAAAAACCCGCTGGCAGCCCGCAAACGCGACGCCAGCAACCTGTTTTCCGAGGCCATCGAGGTGGCCTTCGAATTCGAGGAAGTCGAGGACGAAAGCGGCAAGGTCGCAGGCCTGTTCAGCCGCGTGCTCGAACTCCTCGGTAAGAGCAAGGACAAGGAAGGCAAGGATGCCGCTCTATTCAGTGAACTCGGCGAGGCCGTTGAGGCCATGGCTCAGCACGTCGCCGACCAGGGCCAAGCCTTCGCCTCCGAAAAGACCGCGCGCGAAAGCCTGCAAGCCAAGCACGACAAGCTGGCTGCCGACTTCTCGGCGCTGGTGGAAAAACTCGAAAAGACGCCAGCCGGCACCGGCCAGCAACCGCAGTTCACCGCTCGCCCCGCGGCTACGGGTGGTGACGGGACCCTCGTCACCGACTGCTGATCCCAACATGGACAACACCAAGCCAAGGAACATCGGAGAGCACCATGCGTAACGATACCCGCGTTCTGTACAACGCCTACCTGCAACAACTCGCCCAGCTGCACGGTGTGAGCGACGTCACCACCAAATTCACGGCAGCGCCCAGCGTTGCCCAGACACTGGAAACCCGAATTCAGGAGTCCAGCGCGTTCCTCAGCGCCATCAACGTGTACGGCGTCTCCGAGCAGTCGGGCGAGAAGATCGGCATTGGCATCGACGGCACCATTGCCAGCACCACCGACACCACCGTCAAGGACCGTGAACCCCGCGACCCGAGCGCCCTGGACAATCGCGGGTACGCCTGCACCCAGACCAACTTCGACACCGGGATTCGCTACCAGAAGCTCGATCAGTGGGCCAAGTTCAAGGACTTTCAGGCGCGTATCCGTGACGCCATCATCAAGGCCCAGGCCCTCAACCGGATCATGATCGGCTGGAACGGCATTAGCCGCGCCGCGACCTCCAACTCATCCACCAACCCGCTGTTGCAGGACGTGAACATTGGCTGGTTGCAGAAGATGCGTCTGGAAAACGCGGCTCGCGTGTTGCATGAAGTGGTCGACGGAAGCGGCAAGATCCAGATCGGAGCGGGTAAGGACTTCGAAAACATCGACGCTCTGGTCGTGAGCATGGTCAACGAGTTCATTGACCCCTGGTACCAGGAAGACACCGAGCTGGTGGTGGTCTGCGGTCGCCATCTACTGGCCGACAAGTACTTCCCGATCATCAATAAAACCCAGGCGCCGACCGAGATGCTCGCGGCCGACATCGTCACCAGCCAAAAGCGCATTGGTAATCTGCCAGCCGTTCGGGTACCGCATTTCCCGGCCAACGGCCTGCTGGTGACCCGTCTCGACAACCTGTCGTTGTACTGGCAGGAAGGTACCCGCCGCCGCACCGTCGTCGACAACGCCAAACGCGACCGCATCGAGAACTTCGAATCGGTCAATGAAAGCTATGTGATTGAAGACCTGGGCTGCGCTGCCATGGCCGAAAACATCACTCTGAGCTGAGGCTGACGATCATGACCAACCCCTGCCGTCGTCACTTTCAACGCGTTACAGCAGCCATCGAAGCGGCTGCTGTCGCCGGGCCGGCCATGACCATGGAAGGCGCCACCTCCTACGAACTGCACCTATCCAAGCTGCACCAAGACTACCTGCGGCTGAAACAGGTGCAGTCCAACGAGGGCAAGGCAGAGCTGAAACGCCTACTGCTGCCCGAGTACGAGCCCTATGTCGAAGGAGTGTTGGCCGAAGGCAAAGGCGCTCAAGACCAAGTGCTCACCACGCTGATGGTATGGCGCATCGATGCCGGCGACTTCAAAGGCGCCCTGGACATCGCGGCCTACGTGATCGAGCACCAGTTGATCATGCCCGACCGCTTCGAGCGCACCACCGGCACCATCGTCGCCGAGGAAATCGCCGAGGCCGCGCTCAACGCTCAGAAAGCCGGCGGCAGCTTCGACCTCGAATTGCTCCTGCGCACCGAGCAGATCACTACCAAGGAAGACATGCCAGACCAGGCCCGGGCCAAGCTGCACCTGGCCATCGGCAAGGCCTTCTCTGCGCTGGTCACGGACGACACCCCAGCCGCCGAGGCCTTGGAGCCCCTGGAGAAAGCCCGGGGGAACCTGGCCAGGGCCATTGAGCTGCACAGCAACTGCGGCGGCAAAAAGGAACTGGAGCGCGTCGACCGCCTCCTCAAGAAACACACTGCACCAGCCCCCTCAACGGCAAGCAGTTAACCGAGCGTCCCCACGCACCCCGCCGGCTCGGGGCGGACCGGCCAGGCCGCTCCTCCTGAACGTGAAGCCCCGACCACCGGCGACTTATTGAGCGCAGCACCATGAGCGGATTCGTAGCCAACGGCACCACGCCTGGCGGCCATATCAACACCGACCCATTCTGGCCCTCGATCGATCTCGACCAGGTGCGCGCCACGCTGCGTATCGACAGCAGCGTCACCGCTGCCCGGCTCGAAACCGCGGTGATCAACACCGCGATCAACGTCAACCGGGAGCTGGAGGCCTGGCAGCTCAGCAAGCAGGCCCAGGGCTATAACCAGCTGCGCGAAGTACCAGCGCGGCAGGTCAACGGCGAATCAGTCCAGGTCCACCTGTACCGCCGCGCCATCGAGGCCGGCGTCGGTGCCGAGGTGTGTGAGCGGTACCGCTCCTACGACAGCACCAACGCCGGCAACCGCAATGCCGAGGAACTCGCCCCGAACATCGACGACTACCACCGCGACCTGCGCTGGGCGATCCGCGATTTTCTCGCTACCCCGCGCACCACCGTGGACCTGATCTGATGGCCGTGACCTTGCGCGCCCAGCAAAACGACACGGTCGACGCCGTCTGCTGGCGGCACTACGGCCGCACGGCGGGCGTCACCGAGGCAGTACTCGACGCGAACCCCGGGTTGGCCGACCACGGGCCAATCCTGCCCCAGGGCCTCGCCGTACTGATGCCGGACACCCAAACCACAGCCCCACAGCGGCAGATGGTGAACCTATGGGACTGAAGTTAAGCCGTGTCCTTGTAGCCACCCACCCTGGACCTTGGAATGAAAAGAATGCCTGACCGTCCCGACACCTGGGCCTGGCTCGCTGCCTGGCTCGAACAGAACTGGCCGGCCATTTACTCCGGCATCCTGGCGCTGATCATCGCCGCCCTGCGTGTCATGTACGGCGGCGGCACCTGGCGCCGCATGCTGATCGAGGCGCCGCTCTGCGGAGCCCTGGCCCTGGCAGGCAGCCATGGCCTAGCGCTGCTGGGTATTCCATCTTCGACCGCCCCGTTCTTCGGCGGGGTGATCGGCCTGCTCGGCGTCGAAGGCACCCGCGCCGCGGCCCGCAAGTTCTTCAACCGCAAGGTAGATCAGCTATGACCACACTCCGCCACGGCGACCGCTCCCAGGCCGTCCGCACCCTGCAGAAGAACCTCAACAGCCACGGCGCCACCCTGGTGGTGGACGGCGACTACGGCGACGCGACAGAAAAAGCCGTGCGCGCCTTCCAGCTCCAGGCCGGCCTGGTGGTGGACGGTATCGCCGGCGAGAAGACCCAGGCCGCCCTGGCCGGGGACGATTGCAGCCAGTTGCTGAGGAACGCCGACCTGATCAGCGCCGCCCAGCGCCTGGACCTGCCCCTCGCGAGCGTCTATGCGGTCAACGAGGTGGAATCGAATGGCAAGGGCTTCTTCGCCAACGGCAAGCCGGCGATCCTGTTTGAACGGCATGTCATGTACCGCCAGCTCTGCACGCCTCGGCACCCTGGGGATGACGTCGCCGAACTGAAGCGCCACGCCGGCGAGCTCGCCGCGCAATACCCCGCGATCATCAACCCCAGCGCCGGTGGCTACACCGGCGGGACCGCTGAATATCAGCGCCTGGCCACGGCCCGCCTCATCGATGACACCGCGGCCCTGGAATCTGCCTCCTGGGGCGCCTTCCAGATCATGGGCTTTCACTGGAAGCGCCTGGGCTATGCCAGCGTCCAGGAGTTCGCCGCGGCGATGGCTGCGAGCGAGTCCCAGCAGTTCGACGCCTTCGTGCGCTTCATCGACGCCGATCCGGCGTTGCACAAGGCCCTGAAAGCCCGCAAGTGGGCCGAATTCGCACGCCTGTACAACGGGCCGAACTATCAACGCAATCTGTACGACACCAAGCTCCAGCGCGCCTACGAGCGGCACAGCGCCTGCGGCTGTGGCCAGGAGGTTCCGGCATGATCGATCTCGAAGCGGTGCACAAGCTCAAGGTAGAAGACGGCGACCTGGTGGTCGTTCCAGCGAACACAACCCACAACGACATGCAGCAGTTGGCCGAGGCCCTGCAGTTTGTCGACCCGGGCTGTCGGGCGATTGTGATCCGCGGGCCGGTTGAACGCCTGGACCTGGCTGCAATGAACAAGCTGGGCTGGTACCGCGCATGACAGCGAAGGTCGCCTACCTCGAAATCTCCGGTCGCCTGACAGGGAAAACCACCCGCCTGGTGAAGTTCGCAAACGAGCTCACCGCCCAGGGCGAGACGGTAATTTTCGTCACCCCACAAGCGGAATACTTGCGCCAGAGCCTGCCAGGAGTCACCGTCCTTTCGGACCATCAAGCCACTCCTGATCACGTCGACCAGGAACAGGCTATCTGGATCTACGACGAGTTCGACTGGCTCAAGTCGACCAAGGTCCGCGACGGTGGGTACTACGCCACGACGGCAAACCGGGTCCGCGACCTGGGGATCGATACCCCGGAAACGGATCTGCTGTTGCAACTGATCGAGCTCAACGGCGGTGGCTATCAGCGCCATCTGCTCACACCGGGGGTAATCGATAAGGCCCACTACGAGGAGACCCGCGCGGCCTGCACCGATGAGCAGTACCGCCAGTTGATCCTGGGGGAGTTCCTCAAATGAGCACCATCCGCCAGATCCTGCTGGGCTTGGCCCTAGTCGGCGTGTTGGGCCTGCTGGCTTGGAATCAGGAACAACGCATCGAGGTCGCCGATAAGAACAGGGCTCTGGCCGAGAAAAACACCCAGGACGCGCTGGCCGCGGCCGGGCGCAGCGAGGGCAAAGCCAATGCCCTGGAAGCGGCCCTATCCGGCGAGCGCGCGGCCCAGACCCGCCTACGTACTGAACAGGACCTGCTCCGCCAGGGGCTCGCCAAACGACAACTCACCATCGAGGGGCTGAAACGTGAAAACGCTGATCTGCGCGCTTGGGCTATTCAGCCCTTGCCTGATGCTGCTCGCCGGCTGCGCGAGCGCCCCGCCCTCACCGGCGCCGACGCTTATCGTCAGTGGTTGTCCGGCCGTGGTGCCCTGCAGCCTGCCGGCGACCAGCCCAAGCAGTAACGGCGAGCTGATGAACGACCAGGACACCGCCGAGGCCGCCTGGGCTGAATGTGCGGGCCAGGTCGACATGATCTACCGCTACCAGCAGGCCAAGCCATGAACAAACCCGAGAGCCTCCGGGTACACCTGCTCGACCAGGTCCCGGAACTGCGCCACAACCCTGACCGGCTGCTGATCTTTATTGACAACGGCAAGGTCCGCTGCACCGCGGCCGCCAGCCTCTCGTTCGAGTACAGCTATGACCTGCAGGTGATCCTGACCGATTTCGCCGGCCACCCCGACAGCGTGATGGTGCCGCTGCTGGCCTGGCTGCGCGTGAACCAGTCCGAGCTGCTGGAAAACCTCGACAAGTCAGCCGAGGGCATCAAGTTCGAGGCGGATCTGCTCGATAAGAGCAAGGTCGACATGAGCCTCAGCCTGCCACTGACCGAGCGCGTCGTCGTGCGCACTGATGACGCGGGCAACGTCACGATCAGCCACCCGGGCGAGCCACAGCGCAACCTCAACCTCGCGGATGGCCCTGGCGAGTGGATCGTCCCCAATGGCTGAGCTCGAAGCCCTGGAAGACTGGGCCGCCGTCCTACTGGGGCGCCTGCAGCCCAGCGCCCGTAACAAGCTCGCCCGCAGCATCGGCCAGGCCCTGCGGCGCAGTCAGCAACAGCGGATCATCGCGCAGCGCAACCCAGACGGCAGCAAGTACGCCCCGCGTAAACAGCGGAACCTGCGGGGTAAGCAAGGCCGGATCAAGCGCAAGGTGAAGATGTTTCAAAGGCTGCGCACCGCTAGTTTCTTGAAGGTCCAGGGCGACGGCAGAGCGATCAGCGTCGGTTTTACCGGGCGGGTCGCCCGCATTGCGCGCGTGCACCAATACGGGCTGAGGGATCGGGCTGAGCCTGGAGCACCAGACGTGAAGTATGAACAACGCGAGGTGCTCGGCTTTACCGATGCGGACCTCGACCTGATCCGCGACCAGCTGCTCTCCTACCTCATCCTGTAGCCGGCCTGGCTACAACACACCCCGGCTGCGTCCGCGTGCGCGTAGCGCCATCCTCGGCGCTATGAACGATCTAGCCACCCTCGCTCGCCTGATTGAAAACCTCGTCCGCTTCGGCGTCGTCGCCGCCGTGCAGATGACCCCGCCGCGCGTGCGGGTGAAAACTGGCGAGCTCACCACCACCTGGTTGCCCTGGTTGGCCGTGCGTGCCGGCGCTGACCGGGAATGGGACCCGCCCACCGCTGGCGAGCAGGTCCTGCTGATCAGCCCCTCGGGCCAGCTCGGCAACGCCGTGGTCCTGACTGGCCTGTTCAGCGACAGCGCCCCGGCCAACGGCAATCGTGCCGGCCTGCACCGCCGCACATACAGCGATGGCACGGTGATCGAGTACGACAGCGTGGCCCACCACCTGAACGCCACCCTGGTCTCTGGCGGCACTACCAACCTGGTCAGCACCGGCGGCATCACCATCGTCGGCCCTATCACCCACCAGGGCGACTACACCCAAACCGGCAACCAGACCGTCACCGGCAAAGTCACCGTGTCGCAAGACGTGATCGCCGCCGGCATCAGCCTGGTCAAGCACCTGCATGGCGGGGTAATGCCCGGTGGCGCGAAGACAGGAGCCCCGGAATGAACCGAGAAACCGGCGCCGCGATCAGCACCTCGGAACACATCGAGCAATCGTGCAGCGACATTCTCAGCACACGCCTCGGTACCCGCGTCATGCGCCGCGAGTACGGCAGCCTCCTGCCCGAGCTGGTCGATCACCCGTTCAACGACCAGACCCGCCTGCGCGTGGACGTGGCCAC
>NZ_JBJJLO010000165.1:0-11009 GCF_046230915.1 Pseudomonas sp. KCJK8993 | reverse complement strand
CTGCGCCGCCAGCAGGGCGTTGAATTCACCCAGGCTGTGGCCGGCGAAACCATCCGCCTGGGCCCCATCGCGCAGCCGCTGGAAATAGGCCAGGGCGTTGACCACATAGATCGCCGGCTGGGTGTAGCGGGTCTGGTCCAGCAGGCCATCCGGGTCATCGAGGCACAGGGCCTTGATCGAATAACCGAGTAGGTCGCTGGCCGCTTCGGTCAGCTCGGGGAACTCATCGAACAGCGGGCCACCCATACCTCGCTGCTGCGAACCCTGGCCGGGAAAGATGAACACCTTCATTGACACCTCCGTTGTGCATTGCCCCTGGCGGCGCGCCGGACTTGGCGCCCCGCTGCCCGGTCCATCCGTGCTACACCGCCCGCGCCTCGAGCCGGGCGTGGATCAGGTCCGCCAGTTCGCCGATATTGCCCGGGCCGAACAGCTCTACCCGAGGAATGCTCAGGGACAGCGACTCCAGCACCAGCATCACGATTTCCGCGCGATCCACCGAGTTCGCCCCCAGGTCACGCAAGCGGTCGCCGCGGGTGAACGCATGGCTGGCAAGGGTGGGAATCACTTGCCGGACGTGACGGACAATCAATTCGAATACCTGTTCTCTGGTCATGCTTGTGCCTCGCTGTTGAAGGAATAACGCACCGGGTAACGGCCAATCAGTTGCCGAACAGTGCCTTGATACGCTCTCGCACCTCGGGGTGATGGAAGGTTTGCGCGTGCATCTGCACCTCGCGGGCCGTGACCGCGGGCAGCTGCGCACGCAGGCCAGAGGTCAGGTGCGCCTTGAGGGTCACCAATGAATGCCGGGGTTTCTCGGCCAATTGCGCCGCCAGTTCATGGGCATGGGCCAGCACGTTCGCCCGCGGCAGCACCGGGAACGGGATGCCGCGGCCAGCCAGCTCGTCACCGCGATAGTTCTCGGCAGTCATCAGCAGTTCCTGGGCCAGCGCCAGGCCGAGCTTCTCCTGCAGCACCAGGGTCGCGCCGAACCCCGGGGTGAAGCCATAGCGCATGAAGTTCGCCGCATACACGCTCTCGCGGCTGAGCACCGCCAGGTCGGCGAACAGGCCGAACACCAGCCCGCCACCAATCGCATGCCCCTGCATGGCTGCCACTACCGGGATCTCGCAGTTCAAGGGCAATTCGTAGATCGGGTAGTCGGTGAACTGGCCGCGCCCGTCTGCCAGCTCGAGCAGCATTTGCTGGGTGCCGCCGGTGCAGAAGTAGGTGTCGTAGCCAGTCAGGACCACCACCTTCCACGCCGGATTGCTACGCACCGTCTCGAAGGTGCGGATCAGTGCCTGGGCCAGGCCAGTGGAGAATCCGTTCTTGTGGATGCGATCGGTCATGGTGACCTGCACGATCGCTGGCGTTACCTGCTCGAGCTGTACCAGATCGTCGTTCATATCACACCTGCTCCCACGGGAACGCGCCCGTCTCGACGTAACGCACGATGTTCGAAAGGTTCTGCGGATCGCTGAACACCTGCCGGTTGGCCGCCAGCGCGGCGTCGCGATCGAGTCGTGGCGCGCCGCACAGCGCGCCACGAAATTGCTTGTAGCGCGCCACCCCGGGCCGGGACAGGCGCCGCAAGCGCAACAGGTGCTTGCGCAGCAGGTTGTCGCCATCGGCCTCGCAGGCATCCACCAGGCCCCAGGCCAGGGCCTGGTCGACACCTATCGCGCTGGTCATCAACGTCATGTAGTGGGCGCGCTGCGGGCCGATGCGACGCTCCAGGAACGGCAATACGCAGGCCGGCATCAGCCCGAACAGCAACTCCGAAAGGCTGAACGAGGCGCTCTGGTCGGCGATCACGATATCGCTGGCGGCAACGAACCCGACGCCGCCGGCATTGACCTTGCCGCGCACGTAGGACAGCACTACGAACGGCCCGGTCGCCAGGCGCAGCCATAGGTCATAGAGGGTGGCCGGGTCGAGCACGCTGGAACTGGCCTGGGGGTCGTTGGCGAGTTTGCGCACCAGCGTGAAATCCATGCCGAAGCAGAACACTTGCGGCAACCCTTCGAGCACCAGCACCGTCACGTGCTCATCCAGTCGTTCCAGCAGATCGGCCAGCTCGGCGACCAGGCGATCGTCGATGGTGTTGTTGGCCTCGGGCCGATACAGCTGCACGAAGCAGATGTTGTCCTCGTGGCGCACACGCAGGGTGTGGTATCCGGTTTCGATCATTGCCGCCTCCACTGCGGGCTATCGCCATATCCATGGCGGGTGCGGGATGAAAATGCAGTCAAGCACAGGAATCACCAGGGGGCTCGACCAGGGATTTTCGTCAAGGCGCTGCGCTACCACCCGGCAATGCCTGGTAGAACCCGGCGAGCTGCTCGCCGTGCCGGTCGCCGATGACCTGGCACAACTCGCGCACGCTGCTGACCTCGAAATACACCGCCGGCGGCACAGCGATGCCATAGAACTTCGCCAGGCTGGACATGATCGTGGTGACGTGGATGGAGCTGTCGCCATAGTTCGCCATGTCGACATCCAGGGTCAGCTCCGTGCTATGCAGCTTGAGCGCGTCGCCCACCAACCGCAGCACGTCGGCTTCGAAGGCACCGTGCCAAGGCGGCCGTTGTGCCGGGGCCGGTTGGAATTGTCCTGGGTGCTGCTGGTTATCCGGATACATATGCACCTCCCGCTGGGTCAAACGCTCTTGAGCATGTTGCTGTACTTCCTGACCTGGGCCAGGTATTTCCACAAGTCGGCCTCCCAGAGGTGCCGCCGCGACTTGATGAAGTGTTCCTGGCCAATATCCACCTGCTCGCCGCGCTTGGCCTCGTTGAAGGCTTCGAACCCCCTGGTCTTGGCAAAGAACGCGCGGGCATAGCTCAGGACGAAGTTGCCCTGGATTTTCGCTGCATCGCCCAGGCCACCCGCCGCGTTGACGAACCCCATGCACAACAGATTGTCGTGGTTGCGCGGGGCGCAATGCAGGAACAGATCGGGAATGCCATCGCGCCAATGCAAGAGTTGCGGGTCGATGAACGACAAGTTGCGGTTGTAGCCGGTGGCATAGACGACCAGGTCCACCTGCTCCCTGGATCGATCGACGAACAGCGCCTGGCCTTCCACCAGGGCCGCGACATCGCCCTTGGGCACGATATCGCCGTGGCCGATATGGAACAGCACGTGGGAATTCATGATGGGATGCGCCGCGCTGATCGGGTAGTCGGGCTTGGGCAGGCCGTAATCGGTGCCATCGAAGCTCGCCACCTTGAAGGTTTCCAGCACGTGCTGCCAGAACCCCTCCTTGCTGCTGAAGCGCTCCGCGATCTCTCTCATCCACAGTGCAGTGGGCATGCCGTGGATGAACTTGGGCTGGTAATAGTAGCCACGGCGGGTGCTGTGATAGACCCGCTCGGCGTGATGCACGGCATCGGTGGCGATGTCGCAGCCGGAGTTGCCGCCGCCGATCACCAGCACTCGCTTGCCACGCAACTGGTCGGGCGACTTGTAGTCGGCCGCGTGCAGGATCTCCCCGGCGAACCCTGTGCAAGGGATCGACGGGAAGTAAGCGGTTCGCTGCAAGCCGTTGCAGATCACCACCAACTCGTGGAACTCACGGCCGCCCTGGGCAGCACGGACCTGCCAGCCCTGACCATGGGGCTCCAGCCGCTCGACCCGGGTGCCGAACCGAGCCCGTTCATACAACCCGAACCGGGCTGCATAGGAACGCAGGTAGGCCAGCATCAACCGGTGATTGGGATAGTCCGGGTACTCCGCGGGCATGGGGAAATCCGGAAACTGGGTATTCGACTTGGGCGAAATCAGATGCAGCGACGGATAGGTCCGGCTGCTATCGCCCTCGCTGTTCCAGACACCGCCGAAGTTCGCCTCCGCTTCGTACAGGACGAAGTCGATGCCGGCGGCATTGAGCTCACGGCCAACGGCCAACCCGGTGGGGCCGCCACCGATGATCGCCACCTTCGCTGGGCCGCTCATTTCATCGCTCCTGCCAGGTCGCTGCCGAGACTGGCCGGTTCATCGAGACTCAGGCCCTGCAGGCGCAAGCACAAGCGCCCTTCGCCGTCGGCCAGATCGATATCCACCGGTGGTTGCGCTTGCGGATCGTCCGTACCAGGCACCGCGCTCACCCATGCCTGCCTGGGCAAGGCTCCCCAGCGCTGCACCCTGGCCACCGTAAAGGGCGGCACCAGGGCCCGGGCGCCCGGCAGCAACGCCTCGGCCACCTGGAAACCAGCCACCAGCACCGCTGCCTCCGGCCAGCCCGGGTTCGTGCTGGCGTCCGGGCTGTGCAGCTCGCCCAGGGCGAGCCGCGTGCCCCGGCGGAACTCGCGCAGGGCTCGCAAGCCGGGGCCGTAGGCCGCGCCGCCGCGCTCCAGGTGGGCGTAGCAGGCCGGCCCCGTGACACTGGCATGGCAGGCTACCCTCAGCCTGGCCAGGTCGATCCGTGGCGCTGGCTGATCCGCCGGGGCCTGCGGCCAGGCGGTTCCTGCGCAGTACAGCACCTCGCTGTCAGCCTCCTGGCTGAAGATCCGAAAACGCATGTGACCCAGTTCGTCCGCCGCCAACGCCAGGTGCACCTCCAGCGCCCCAGCGACCAACAGCGGCCGTAGCCAGTGCACGTCCTGCAGGGTTACCGCGCTGTCGGCTGGCAGCCGTTGCGCCAATAGCACAGCCGCCCGTGCCCACTCCAAGAGGACGATGGCCGGCATGCCGGGCTGTCCTGCGACGTGGCAGTCGCGCACCAGTTCACTCTCTGGAGCGAGCCAGGTCGAGTAGCGCAAGCCAGCGATGCTCGAGGTATTGCGCTCGATCAACGGATGCAGGCGTTTGGCTGATGGCGTGGTGCTCGCAGCGGCGCTGCGCCGGACGACGGTATCGTCCGGATGCACCCAGTGCGACTCCCTGGCGAAGGGATAGGTTGGCAAGGACAGGCGCTTGGGCTGCCTGCCCGGATACAGGCGCAGCCATTCGATCGGCGTACCGCCGACCCACAAGGAACCCAGGCGCTGCAGGTTGTCCAGGGTTGATGGGCCGGCCAGCACGTCTTCGCCTGCCTGCGTTGCTGACATCGCCTGGCGTGCTTGGCCGGTGTAGGCCTGGGCATCCTCCTGGCCATCGATGAAGGCCCGCAAGCTCTCGAGCACCCTGGACCGCGAGTCGGCGACGAAAGCCAGCCGGTACTCGAGTTCCGCGCGGCCGCTCTGCAAGGTGTAGGCCATGGCTTCGAGGTCCGGGGCAGCATTGCGCTCGACGTAGGCCCGCAAGCGTTCGGCACAGCTGCGCAGTTGTTCCGGGCGCCTGGCCGAGAGTACGAACAGCCAGGGTTGTGGGACAGGCACAGCGCCCTGCTCTACACAAGGTGCTGGACGATATTCGTCGACCACCAAATGTGCGTTGGTCCCACTGATGCCGAAGGCGCTGACGGCGGCACGCAAGCCCGGCGCAGCACCGGGTTGCCAGGGTTGGCGTGTCGTACAGACGAAAAACGGCGAGCGCCGCAGATCCAGGTGTTCGTTCGGCGTGCGGTAGTGCAGGGTCGGCGCCAGTTCGCGGTGTTTCATCTGCAGCAGCACCTTGTGCAAGCCCGCCACCCCGGCTGCCGCCGAGGTATGTCCCAGGTTGCTCTTCACCGAGCCCAGGCCGCAGTAGTGCTGGCGTTGCGTGCGCTCCTGGAAGACCGTGGACAGCGCCTCCATCTCGATCGGGTCGCCCAGCTTGGTCCCGGTCCCGTGGAGCTCGACGTAGCCAATGGTCTCGGGATCGATGCCATAGCGGGCGTAGACCTCGCGCAGCAGTGCCTCCTGGCCTGCCGCACTGGGTGCGGTGATGCCGTTGGTCTTGCCATCCTGGTTGATACCCGAGCCGATTATCACCCCATGAATGGAGTCGCCATCGCGGATCGCATCGCCCAGGCGCTTGAGCACCAGCGCACCGACACCCTCGCCCGGGACGAAACCGTCCGCGTCGTTGTCCAGGGGCCGGCAACGGCCGTGGGCCGACAGCACTCGTGCATTGCACATCGCCAGGTAGGCGTGTGGTGCCAGGTAGAGCGTCACCCCGCCGGCCAGGGCCATGTCGATCTCGCCGCTGCGCAGTGCCTGGCAGGCCAGGTGCGTGGCCACCAGGGACGATGAGCAAGCGGTATCCACCATGAGTGCCGGCCCCTTCAGGTTCAGGAAGTACGCCAGGCGCGCCGCGGCGATGGCCGGGTTGTTGCCGGTGACATCCCCCGCGCCCTGGCAGTGTTGTACCCATTCACCGTATTCATTGCCGCCCATCATGCCCAGGTACACCCCACACCGGGACTCGCCGAGCAGCCGAGGTCCATAACCTGCATCCTCGAAGGCCTTGTAGCCCTCCTCCAGGAACAAGCGTTGCTGCGGGTCCATCAACTCCGCCTCCAACGGCGGGATGCGAAAGAACAACGGATCGAAGCAGTCGATGTCGTCCAGGCGGCCCAGCCACTTGCTGTAGATCTTGCCCGACTCCCGTGCATCCGCATCGAAATAGGCACTAACGTCCCAGCGCGAAGCGGGGATTTCCTCCACACAATCACGGCCTGCTGCGAGGTTGTCCCAGTACGCCTCCAGCGAATCCGCCCCAGGATAACGCCCGGCCATACCGATGACCGCTATCCCCTCCACTGCCTGGTCCGGCACCTCACGAGGTGACTCGCGCTGCTCGACGCGAGGCTCGGGTTCCAGGTCGACCTTGGTGCCTTGGCCAGCGATGGACTGGGGTACAGACGATGTGGCCATGCTCGGCGCGCTTGCCTCTAGCTGCGTCGCCACCAAGGTGACGATGCCGGCCAGGGTCGGATGCTTGTAGACCGCGGTCGCACCGATGGCCAGCCCGTAGCGCCTGTTGATCTCGCGACTCCACTCCACGGCGATGATCGAATCCATGCCCATCGAGGCGAAAGGTTTGTCCGCCTGGATTCGTTCCACATCGATGCCCAGCGCCCGGGCGAGGCTCTCGGACAGCTCACGTTCCAGCAAGTAGCGGTCAAACCCGGATCCCTGCTGGTTCTGCTGTACCGACGGAACGGCAACCGATACCGGCTCGGCAACGGCTTGTAGCGTTGCGGGTCGCCACTCGACGGGGACGATTGCCGGGTCTTCCGGTCCGGTAATCGCCCGCAGGGGCCGCAGCTGCAGGATGGGAACACGTTGCGCCGACGGTGCGACCTCGGGTGCGATGCTGTCCAGGTCTTGCTCCAGGGAGCGCAACTTGAGACGGCCGGGTTTGGCTTGGGTTGCCGCGGCTGGTTTGCTGGCGCTGACCTGCACCAGCGTGGCGGGCGCTGCCGGGGGGGCGGCCTGGACTGACGCCAGTTGCGCCTGAGCAGCGGCCTGCCGGTCCTCTTGCTCCTTACCGGACGGCCAATAGCGCTCTTTCTCGAAGGGATAGGTCGGCAACGCGACCCGGCCCGGCCGCTGTCCCGGGAACAACCGTGCCCAGTCCAGCTCGATCCCTTCTACATACAGTTGCGCAAGGGACAGCAGCGCACCGCGGAGCACCTCGGGATTGGCCGGCGCGCGGCAGTCCTGCAAGCACTGGTCGGCCACAGCCTGGGCCTTGGTGGAGGCTTCCTGGGTACCGTCGACGATCCCGCTGTAGCCATCGACCAGCTCGCTGGCGTCCAGCCATTGCCCCAGTTGCACGCGCAGCGCATCCGTATCGCGGGTGACCCAGGCCAGGCGCTGTTCGAGGTGGCGCCGGCCCAACAACAGGGTGTGGCTCATGGCACCCGGCTCGACGGGCTCATACTGCAGGTGGGCGAGCAGGTTCTTTGCCTGCAGCCGGAGTTGCTCCAGGGTCCTGGCCGACAGCACCACCAGATGCAGCGGGCTGGCCGATGGCCGCGCCGGACGCTCGGGCGCTTCGGCGATCACCGCGTGGGCGTTGGTACCGCTGAAACCGAATGAGCTGACGGCCGCCAGCCGCTCCCCGGCCACGGGCCGGTGCCACTGTTCGGTGCGGGTGGGGACATGGAACGGACCGTGGGAAAAATCGATGTGCGGATTGGCACTGACGAAATGCGCCGACGCCGGGATCTGCCGGTGCCGCAACGCCAGCAGGACCTTGAGTACTCCGGCGATGCCGGCCGCTGTGGCCGTGTGCCCCACCGTGCTCTTGATCGAGCCAAGGGCACAAGGTGCGCCACTATGGCCACCTTGGGCGAAGGCATCGGCCAGGGCCCTGGCCTCTATCGGGTCACCCAGCACCGTCGCGGTACCGTGGGCCTCCACCAGGCCGATGTGCTTGACCTCGATGCCGTGGCGCCGATAGACCTCCAGTTCCAGCCGGGTCTGGGCAGCAGCGTTGGGCGCCGTGATGCCGTTGCTCGCGCCATCCTGGTTGACTCCCGTGCCGCGGATCACTCCGTGGATCACATCGCCATCGGCCAGGGCCTGGGACAGGCGCTTGAGCACGACTGCGCCGACGCCCTCCCCTGGGACAAAACCATCGGCCTTGGCATCGAAGGCATAGGCACAACCGCTGGGCGAGAGCATGCCGGCTTGCTGGGCCTGGAGATGGAACAGCTCGGTGCTCTGCACGAACACGCCGCCAGCCAAGGCCAGGTCGGCATCCCCGGTGCGCAGCCCCTGGCAGGCCTGGTGCAGCGCCACCAGCGAGCTGGAGCAGGCGGTATCGATCGCCACGGCCGGGCCCTGCAGGTTGAGGTGATAGGCGATGCGCGCCGGAATCACCGAACCGGCATTGCCCCAGAACGCCTGCGCCGGCGCGTCGCTCTCCAACAGCCGCTGGTAATCGCCCGCCGCGCAGCCCACATAGACCCCGCAGCGCAAGCCTTCGCCGCTAGCGCCCGCATACCCGGCGTCTTCCAAGGCGCGCCAGGCTTCTTCGAGGAACAGGCGCTGCTGCGGGTCCATGACCTTGGCTTCGCGCCCGGAGATATTGAAGAACAGCGGATCGAAGCAATCGATGTCGCGCAGGAAACCGCCACGCCGGCAATACGGCGCATAGGCGGGGAAATGTCGCGTCAAGTCCCAGCGCGTCACGTCCTCGAACAAGTCCTGGCCCTGGACGAGGACCTGCCAGAGGTCGTCCAGGCTGTCGGCGCTGGCGAACCGGCCACTCATGCCGATCACGGCGATCGGCTCCGGCCGGCCCGGCTCGCTGGCAAGCTGCGGTGCAGGCTCCGGCACGACTGCCACTTGCGGCACCCGGACCACCACCTTGCCGATGTTGCGCCGGTCAGCCAGCCAGCGGTAGGCGTCCTGCACCTCGCTGAAATCGAAGACCCGGCTCAAGGTGGGTCGGATCACCCCGGCCTCCAGCAGCCTGGTCATTTCATCGGCCAACTCTTGCATCAGTGCCGGGTTGTCCTGGATTAGCTTGCGCAGGTCGATACTGATGAACGACTGGTTGTCGTTGAGCCGCGACAGGTCGATGCTGCGGGACGATTTCAATGCGGTCATCGCCAGTTCGACATAACGCCCACCAGGGGCCAGGCAATTGAAGCCTTTCTGCAGAGCATCGTCGGCCAGGGTGTTGATCACCACGTCCACGCCCTTGCCCTGGGTCAGCCGCGACACCGCTTGCGCGAAGTCCTCCTCGCGATAATTGATCCGATGGGCGACCCCCAGCCCGGCCAGGTAGTCGAGTTTTTCCTGGGAGCCGGCGGTGGCGTAGACCTGCGCCCCCGCATGCTGCGCCAGTTGGACGGCGATCAACCCGGTGCCGCCGGTGGCGGTCTGGATCAGTACCCGCTCGCCGGGCTTGACCTGGGCCCGGGCGAAGCTGGCGATCATGGTCAAGGCCACTACCGGCAGCGCGCAGGCTTCCTCGAACGACAGCCCCTTCGGCAAGGCGAATACCCGGTCCTGTGAGCAGGTCATGACGCTGGCGTGGGCCCCCAAGGCTTCGCCAGCCAAGGCGAACACCGCATCGCCGAGCGCAACCCGCGACACCTCGTCCCCCACCTCCAGCACCACGCCACTGGCCTCGAAACCCGGGGTGAAGGGATACGGCGGCTGGGTGGGATACAGGCCGTTGACACACAACAGGTCGCCGAAGTTCAGGGCGAAGGCGCGGACCGCGATTCGCACTTCGTCCGGCCCCAACGGCAGCAAGGGTGCTTCGATCACCTGCAGCTCATCGATCCGTCCAGGGCCCTCGATTCGCAATTGTCGGCACACCTGCGGCACTTGCTCCAGCACCTCAGCTAATGGCGGTACCTCGACCCGGGCAGGCTCGGCGCTGGCCGGTGCGCGCCGGCGACTGGGCTCGGTTACGGCCACTGGCGGCACCGGCAGCCTGGCGGCAGGCGCCTCGGCACGGTTGGTTTGTTGTTCCAGGGACGGGTACGTGCGCTGGATATGCTCGGCCAGCGCCCTGATCGACGGAAAATCGAACAGTGCCGTGACCGGCAGACGCAGGCCGAGCTTCTGGTTCAGCGCGTTGATCAAGGTGATGCCGGTGATCGAGTCCACGCCGTAGTTGGCAAAGGCCTGGTCCTCCTGCACCCGGGCGCGGTCGAGCTTCAGCACTTCCAACAGCGCCTCGTGGATCGCCTGGCGCACCGGCATCCCGCGCTCTTGCGCCACGTCCGTTGGCAGCGCGCTCGGCGCCGGACTGGCTGGGCGAGTTTCCCGGGCAGCACTGTCGCCGCTCTCCTGCCCTGCCTGCCGCGCTGCCTCGCCCTGGGACTCGATCACCCCATTGCTGATGCCGGTGACGATTTGCTGGCCCAGGCCATGGGCCGCTGCCGCCGGCTGGTTCAGCGAGCCATAACCTTCGAGCTCCAGTACGTGCCGCCAGGTCGATGGCGCCAATGCCGGGGTCCCGGGAATTCGCAGCGCAACGTCGGTCGCCATTCGCCAACCATCGAGCAAGCCGAAGGTCAGGTGGGTGAACAGGCTGGCCTGGGTCAGTTCGTTGAGCAACAGCAGGCCATTGCCCCGCAGCAGGCTCTTGACGTGCCGCAGGGTGCGGCGGATGTCTTGCGTCGCATGCAGGACATTGGCCGCTACCACCACGTCGTAGTGCCCGGG
>NZ_JBJJLO010000164.1:0-11210 GCF_046230915.1 Pseudomonas sp. KCJK8993 | reverse complement strand
GTGTTGGGCGCGGCGCTGCAAAGCTATCGGCGTTTGCGTTGAGGGCAATCGGGACTAATTTGTCTCGGGCGTATCGCGTTTTGCTTGTGCAGCCCCTGGAAAAAGGCCGCGAGCCACCGAGGTGAATCACCCCCGGTTTGGGCTGGCCCAGTCGGTTTTCAAGGGCGTGCCGAGCGATCATTTGTCGAGGGATAACCGTGACCCAGTTGAACCTGCTGTGCCTGCCGTATTCCGGAGCCAGTGCCATGGTCTACAGCCGCTGGCGGCGCAAATTGCCGGAGTGGCTGCACCTGTCGCCGGTAGAGCTACCCGGGCGTGGCGCCCGCTTCGCCGAACCCCTGCACACCGACATGCGTGAGCTGGCCGGGCAATTGGCCCTGGAAATCCGGGACACTTTGCGTGCGCCCTATGCCTTGTTCGGCCACAGCCTGGGGGCCTTGCTGGCCTGTGAACTGGCCCATGCCTTGCGGGCCCTGGGATGTCCGGAACCGGTGGCGCTGTTCGCTTCGGGAACCGCGGCGCCGACCTTGCGCAGCGAATACGACCGCGGTTTTGCCGAACCCAAGACCGATGCGCAACTGATCGAGCAATTGCGCACCCTCAACGGTACCAGTGAGGAAGTGCTGGCCAACCAGGAGTTGATGAACCTGACGTTGCCGATCCTGCGGGCCGACTTCCTGTTGTGCGGGCGCTTCCGACCCGTGCAGCGGCCGTTGCTCAATTGCCCGGTGCACGTGCTGGGCGGCAAGGCCGATCGCGCCACCACCGAACAGTTGATCGGCTGGAGCAAGGAAACCCAGGGCGGGTTCTCGGTGGACATGCTCGCCGGCGGGCATTTCTTCATCCATGAACACGAAGCCAAGGTGCTGAGCCTGATCAAGGGCCACCTGGATGTGCACCGGCGCCGCCACCTGGCCCCCGTCGCGCTGTCCCTGTAGTCGCGCTGTTGCCGGCTGCGCAGGGCGCGCAGCCGGTGGGCCTCAGTCCAGGGACGAGCCCATGCGCCAGTAGCCCATCAAGGTCAGGTTGCGCCGCTCCTGGCCGCGCTCGTTGATCAGGTGGCGGCGGATCTTCATCACCGTGGCCGATTCGCCGGCCACCCAGGCATAGAACTGGTTGTCCGCCGGCGCTGCGGTTTCCCAGGGCCGCTCCTCATCGTCACGCCCGGCCTTGACCGGTCGCCTTCCGGCGCTGGCCGGCGGCAGTTCGGCCAGCTCCCGGGCGGCGTGGATCAGCGGCTCGCCATGGCGGGCGTCGAGCATGTCGCGGGGCAGCCAGCTCAGCCGGGTCAGCGGATGACAATGCAGGTCGATGCAGTCGCTCTCGTGGGGCACCTCGATGAACACCTGCACATCCGGGTAATCCGGATACTCCTTGAGCTCATCGAGAATCCCGGCGATGGCCGGCAGGGCGGTTTCGTCGCCCATCAGCAGCACCTTGCGGATGCCCGCCGGCGGTTGCCCTTCATAACCGCCGGGATCGCCGCTGAAGGCCTTGTTCGGCACCACCATCTGCAAGCGTTCGCCAGGTTGCGCGCAGGTCGCCCAGCTCGAAGCCGGCCCGTTGACCCCGTGCAGCACGAAGTCCACGTCCAGCTCCGCCGGTTGCAGGCGCAGCGCTCGGATGGTGTAGGTGCGCATCGGTGGTTGCCGCTCGGCCGGCAGCTTGCGCCGCACGGCATGCCAGTCGCCCTCCACCGGCAACTGCGGCAGGCTGCCATCGGCGGCGGGAAACAGCAGCTTGATGCGCTGGTCCGGGGCCAGGGTGCGGGCCTGGGCGATGTCATCGCCGCTGAACACCAGGCGTACCAGGGAGGGGCTGAGGGCAATGCGCTGCTTGAGTTCGACGTTGATCACCCGGTAGCCCTTGGGTGGCTGGACGCCGGCGCCTACCAACTTGCGCAAGCCATTGGCCAGGGAGCTGGCCAGGGAAGTGGCTGAGGACATGGTCGCGACCTTATTTGGGAAGAAGGTCCTGATTTGACGAGTCGCCGGGTTTGGAATTTACCGTTGCCAGCGCCATCCGGGGGGGCTGGCGCGGAGTTAATTTTTCCCCGGGGCCATCCGTTTCGTAGGGATAGCCGAGCCCTCGCTCGATACCCAACATGTACGGATGAACCCCGATGAACGCTGAAAAGTCCCTGAAACTTGCTCGCCGCTTTATCGAGCTGCCGCTGGAGAAGCGGCGGTTGTTCCTCGATGGCCTGCGGGATGAAAACATCGACTTTTCGTTGTTTCCGATTCCGGCCGACGTGGCCGTGGATGATCGCTGGGACCTGTCCTACGCCCAGCGGCGCATGTGGTTCCTCTGGCAGCTGGACCCCGAGAGCGGCGCCTACAACCTGCCGGGCGCCGTGCGTCTCAAGGGCGAACTGGATCGCGGTGCGCTGGAGCAGGCCTTCGCCCACCTGATCGCCCGCCACGAAACCCTGCGCACCCTGTTCAAGCGTCATGTCGATGACCGCCTGGAGCAGGTGGTGGTCGACCGCCCATTGCCGTTGGAGTGCCAGGACCTGAGTGCCACGGACGCAGCCTTGCGCGAGCAGGCGGTGGCCGCCGAGGCCCAGCGCCAGTCGTTGCTGCCGTTCGATCTGGGCCAGGGGCCGCTGTTGCGGATCAAGCTGCTCAAGCTCGCGGCCCAGGACCATGTGCTGTTGCTGACCCTGCACCACATCGTGTCCGATGGCTGGTCGATGAATGTGCTGATCGACGAATTCATCCGTTGCTACGACGCCTTCGAGCGCGGCGAGGTGCCGCAATTGCCGGCACTGCCGATCCAGTACAGCGACTATGCCCTGTGGCAGCGGCGCTGGCTGGAGGCGGGGGAGCAGGCGCGTCAGCTGGAGTACTGGCAGGCCCGCCTGGGCGATGAGCATCCGGTATTGGAGCTGCCCACCGACCATCCGCGCCCGGCGGTGCCCAGCTACCGCGGAACCCGCTATGAGTTCGCCGTGGAGCCGGCCTTGGCCGAGCAGTTGCGCGCCCTGGCGAAACAGCACAACGTCACCCTGTTCATGCTCCTGCTCGGGGCCTTCAACGTGCTGCTGCATCGCTACACCGGCCAGGGCGACATCCGCGTCGGCGTGCCCATCGCCAACCGCAACCGGGCCGAGGTCGAGGGGCTGATCGGCTTCTTCGTCAACACCCAGGTGCTGCGCACCGAGCTCACCGGCCAGACCCGGGTCAGCGAGCTGTTGCAGGCAGTCAAGGAGGCGGCCCTGGGGGCCCAGGCCCACCAGGACCTGCCGTTCGAGCAACTGGTGGAGGCCTTCAAGCTGGAGCGCAGCCTGAGCCATACACCGTTGTTCCAGGTGATGTACAACCACCAGCCGCAGGTGGCCGATATCACCACGGTGAACACCGCCTCCGGGTTGGAGCTGGGGTTGGTGGAATGGCAAAGCCGTACCACCCAGTTCGACTTGACCCTCGATACCTACGAGAAATCCGGCCGGTTGCATGCGGCGCTGACCTATGCCGACGACCTGTTCGATGCGGTCACCATCGCTTGCATGGCGCGCCACTGGACCCGCCTGCTGCAGGGTATGTTGGCGGATGCCAGGCAACGTATCGGCGAGCTGCCCCTGCTCGATGCCCAGGAGCAGCAGTTGCTGGTGCATGAGTGGAACCGCACCGCGGTGGACTACCCAAACGGGGTCTGCATGCACCAGTTGATCGAGGCCCAGGCCGGGCGTACTCCGCAGGCCTGTGCCCTGGTGTTCGGCGAGCACCAGCTCAGCTATGGCGAGCTGGACGCCCGGGCCAACCAGCTGGCGCGCTTGTTGCGCGAGCAGGGGGTGGCAGCCGACACGCTGGTGGGGATCTGTATCGAGCGATCCATCGAAATGGTCGTGGGGCTGCTGGCGATCCACAAGGCCGGCGGAGCCTATGTGCCCCTGGACCCGGAATATCCCCAGGATCGCCTGGCCTACATGATCGAGGACAGCGGCATCGGCCTGCTGCTCAGCCAGAGTTCGCTGCTGGCGTCGCTGCCTGGCGAAACGGTCCGGATCATCACCCTGGACCAGGAGCCGGACTGGCTCGATGCCTACAGCGACAGCCCGCTGGAGATGCTGACCGATCCGCTGAACCTGGCGTACGTGATCTATACCTCGGGCTCCACCGGCAAGCCCAAGGGCGCCGGCAACAGCCACGCGGCGCTGGTCAACCGCCTGCAATGGATGCAACAGGCCTATGGCCTGGACGCCAGCGATGCGGTGCTGCAGAAAACCCCATTCAGCTTCGACGTCTCGGTGTGGGAGTTCTTCTGGCCGCTGATGACCGGGGCACGCCTGGTGGTGGCCGCTCCCGGGGCCCATCGCGAGCCGGCGCAACTGATCCGGACCATTACCCAGCAGCAGGTCACCACCCTGCATTTCGTGCCTTCGATGCTCCAGGCATTCATTCGCGACAGCGGCGTGTCGGCCTGTACCAGCCTCAAACGCATCGTCTGCAGTGGCGAAGCCTTGCCCATGGATGCCCAGCAGCAGGTGTTCGCCAAGTTGCCCAAGGCCGGTTTGTACAACCTGTATGGCCCGACCGAAGCAGCCATCGACGTGACCCACTGGACCTGTGTCGACGAGGGGCTCGATAGCGTGCCGATCGGCCGGCCGATCGCCAACCTGCGTACCCATGTGCTGGATGCACAATTGCTGCCGGTGCCTGCCGGGGTCGCTGGCGAGCTCTACCTGGGCGGTGCCGGCCTGGCCCGCAGCTATCATCGGCGTGCGGCGTTGACTGCCGAGCGTTTCGTACCTTGCCCATTCCATGATGGCGCGCGCCTGTATCGCACCGGCGACCGCGTGCGCCAGCGCGCCGATGGCGTGATCGAGTACCTGGGGCGCCTGGATCACCAGGTCAAGTTGCGCGGCCTGCGTATCGAGTTGGGCGAGATCGAGGCGCGCCTGCTGGAGCATCCGCAAGTGCGCGAAGCCACGGTGCTGGTGGTGGACGGTAAGCAACTGGTGGGTTACCTGGTCCTGCAAGAGGCCGCGGCTGACTGGCGCGAGGCACTGGCTGCACACCTGGGCCGCAGCCTGCCGGACTACATGGTACCGGCGCAGTGGGTGCTGCTGGACAGCATGCCCGTGACCGCCAACGGCAAGCTCGATCGCAAGGCCCTGCTGAGCCAGGTCGGTGAGGTGCAACTGGCTCCTTACCGTGCACCGCGCGAGGGGGCCGAGCAGACCCTGGCCGAGATCTGGCGAGCGCTGCTGACGGTGGAGCAGGTCGGCCTGGATGACAATTTCTTCGCCCTGGGTGGCGACTCGATCATTTCCATCCAGGTGGTCAGCCGCGCCCGCCAGGCTGGCCTGGCGCTCAGCCCACGGGACCTGTTCCAGCACCAGACCCTGCGTAGCCTGGCCCAGGTGGCCAAGCCGGTGGCCCTCGGCCAGCAAGACAGCGGCCCGGCCAGCGGCGAGCTGGCGCTGACGCCGGTACAGCACTGGTTCATGGAACAAGCGGTACCGCAGCGCCAGCACTGGAACCAGTCGCTGTTGCTGCAAGCCCGCCAGCCCCTGGATGCCCAGCGCCTGGCCGAAGCGCTGGCGCGCCTGGCCAAGCATCACGATGCGCTGCGCTTGCGCGTGCGCCAAGTGGCCGCTGGCTGGCAGCAGGCCTATGCCGAGGAGCCCGGCGAGTTGTTGTGGCTGCGTGAGGCAGGCGATGCGGAGCAACTCACCCAGCTGTGCGAGGCTGCCCAGCGCAGCCTGGATCTGGAGCAAGGCCCATTGCTGCGCGGCATGTTGGTCAACCTGGCCGATGGCAGCCAGCGCTTGTTGCTGGTGGTCCACCACTGGGCGGTGGACGGGGTGTCCTGGCGCGTACTGCTGGAAGACCTGCAGCAGCTGTATAGCCAGCCGCGACAGGCCCTCGCGCCACGTACCAGCTCCTACCAGGCCTGGTCCGCTCACCTGCAGCAACTGGCGGAGGAGCGTAGCGCCGAGCTGGCCTACTGGCAGGCGCAGATCCCGGCCCAGGTCGCGGACCTGCCGGCCGAGCGTCCGGCGGGCGCCCTGGAAAACCGTCATGAACAGAAAATCACCCTGACCCTGGATGCCCAGCGCACCGCGCAATTGCTGCAACAGGCAGCGGGCGCTTATCGCACCCAGATCAACGACCTGCTGCTCACCGCCCTGGCCCGTACCATCGGCCGTTGGACCGGCGCCGAGGGCACCCTGGTGCAGTTGGAAGGCCACGGCCGGGAAACCCAGGGCAGCGACCTGGACCTGAGCCGCAGCGTTGGCTGGTTCACCAGCCTGTTCCCGGTGTACCTGCGTGGCGCCGGCGAGCCAGGGGCGGCGATCAAGGGCATCAAGGAGCAATTGCGCGCCGTGCCGGACAAGGGCCTGGGCTTCGGCCTGCTGCGCTACCTGGGCGATGCCGCCAGTCGCGACGCCATGGCGCAGCTGGCGCAACCGCGTATCACCTTCAACTACCTGGGGCAGTTCGACCGCCAGTTCGATGCCCAGGCACTGCTGGTACCGGCCAGCGAGAAGGCCGGGCAAACCCAGGACCCGGGTGCGCCGCTGGCCAACTGGCTGGTGATCGAGGGCCAGGTCTACGGTGGCGAGCTGAGCCTGAGCTGGGGCTTCAGCCGTGAGATGTTCGACGCTTCGACCATCCAGCGCCTGGTGGATGACTACCAGGAGCAGCTGCTGGCCTTGATCGAACATTGCCTGGACCCGCGCCAGGGCGCCTTGACCCCGTCCGACGTCAGCCTGGCGCGGCTCACCCAGCAGCAACTGGATGACCTGGCCCTGGCGTCCCGCGAGGTGCAGGATGTGTATCCGCTGTCGCCGATGCAGCAGGGCATGCTGTTCCACAGCCTGTACCAGCAAGGCCAGGGCGATGTCTATGTCAGCCAGTTGCGGGCCGATGTCCAGGGCCTGGACGTGGCGCGCTTCCAGCAAGCCTGGGAGCAGGTGCTGGGCCGTCATGACATGCTGCGCACCGGGTTCGTCTGGCAGGAGGACCAGGGCCAGGCGCTGCAAGTGGTCTATCGCCAGGTCGAGCTGCCGCTGATCGAGCATGACTGGCGCACTCGTACGGATTTGCCGGCGGCGCTCGACGCCCTGGCCCTGGAGCAGCACCAGCAAGGCTTCGAACTGGCTCGTCCGCCCTTGCTGCGGGTGGTGCTGGTGCGCACCGATGAGGACCGCTGGCACCTGGTGTACACCAGCCATCACATCCTCATGGATGGCTGGAGTAACGCCCTGGTGCTCAACGAAGTACTGCAAGTCTGCAAGGGCCAGGCGCTGGCGCCGGCAGGCGCCGGTTTTGCCCAGCACATCGCCTGGCTGCAGGCCCAGGACCCGGCGCTGGGCGAGGCGTTCTGGCGCGAGCGCCTGGCACAGCTGGACGAGCCGTCCTTCCTGGCTCGCAGCGTGGCCAGGAGCGGGCAACCGGCAACGGGCGAATACGGCGAACTGCTCTGTGAACTGGATGAAGAGCAGACCCGGCGCCTGGGCGCCTTTGCCCGGACTCAACAGGTGACCCTCAACAGCCTGGTGCAAGCGGCCTGGCTGTTGCTGTTGCAGCGCTATACCGGCCAGGCCAGCGTGGCCTGTGGGGTCACGGTCTCCGGACGCCCGGCGCAGTTGGCGGATGTAGAGCAGCAAGTCGGCCTGTTCATCAACACCTTGCCCTTGATCGCCAACGTGGATCCGGCGCAGTCGGTCGGCGACTGGCTGCGTCAGGTTCAGGCATTGAACCTGGAGATGCGCGAGCACGAACACACGCCGTTGTTCGATATCCAGCGTTGGGCCGGGACCGCCGGCGAGGCGCTGTTCGATACCCTGGTGGTGTTCGAGAACTTCCCCGTGGCCAAGAGCCTGGAGCAGGGCGCTGCCGATGGCCTGCGCTTCAGCGAGGTCAAGAGCCAGGAACGCACCAACTACCCGTTGACCCTGACTGCGCACGGCGGCGCACGCCTAAGCCTGCACCTGGAGTACCTCCAGGCCGAATTCGACAGCCAGGCAGTACAGCGCCTGGCGGTTTGCCTGCAAGCGCTGCTGCAGCGCTTCCTTGAGGCTCCGGCGCAGGCCCTGGGGGCCCTGCCATTGCTGCCGGAGCCGGAACAACGGCACCTGTTGCAGGCCTGGAATCCACGCGATGCCTCGCGGCCGGCGCAGGCCAGCGTAGTGCAACGGTTCGAGCAGCAGGCGGCGATGCAACCGGAGCGCCTGGCGCTGATCCTCGACCAGCGCCGCCTGACCTATGGCGAGCTCAACCAGCGGGCCAACCGCCTGGCCCAGCGCTTGATCGAGCTGGGAGTGAAGGCCGATTCCCTGGTCGGGGTCGCGGTGGATCGTTCCCTGGAAATGGTCGTGGGCCTGCTGGCCGTGCTCAAGGCCGGTGGCGCCTATGTGCCGCTGGACCCGAAATACCCCCGCGAGCGCCTGCAGTGCATGATCGAGGACAGCGGCGTGGGCTTGCTGCTGACCCAGCAACCGCTGCTGGAGCAATTGCCGATCAGCCCCGGCTTGCCGCTGATCTGCCTGGAGCAGGACGAACACTGGCTGGCCGCCTACAGCGCCGAGAACCCGCCGGTGCGTTCGCAGCCGGGCAACCTGGCCTATGTGATGTTCACCTCCGGCTCCACTGGCCGGCCCAAGGGGGTCGGGATCGACCTGGGTTCCCTGGCGCGGCATGTGGAAGTGATCACCGAGTTGTTCGAGCTCAAGGCCGATGACCGGGCCCTGCAATTCGGCACCTTCAACTTCGACGCCTTCGTCGAACAGCTGTACCCGGCATTGTGCTGCGGTGCGGCGGTCGTGGTGCGCGGTGGCGAACTGTGGGACAGCGACACCTTCTACCAGCAGTTGATCGAACACCAGATCACCGTGGCCGACCTGACCACCGCCTACTGGTACCTGCTGGTACGCGATTTCGCCGACCGTGGCCCACGCGACTATGGACGCCTGCGCCAGGTGCATATCGGTGGCGAAGCCATGCCGCCGGAAGGCCTCAATGCCTGGCGCACGGCGGGCCTGGAGCACGTCAGGCTGTTCAACACCTATGGCCCCACCGAGACCACGGTCAGTGCCACGGCCCTGGACTGCGCCGCTTATGTCTTGGGTGGCGAGCCGTTGCCGGCAGTCATGCCCATTGGCCGGGTACTGGACGGTCGCGCCATCTACTTGCTCGATGCCAACCTCAACCCGGTGCCGGTGGGTGTGGCCGGTGAATTGGTGATTGGCGGGCCGCTGCTGGCCCGTGGTTACTTCCAGCGTCCCGAACTCACCGCCGAACGCTTCATTCCCGATCCGTTCGCCGCGGACGGGGCGGGGCGCCTGTACCGTACCGGCGACCTGGCACGCTACCGGGCCGACGGGGTGATCGAGTACATCGGGCGGATCGACCATCAGGTCAAGGTGCGTGGTTTCCGTATCGAGCTGGGGGAAATCGAAGCACGCTTGCTGGCCCAGGCCAGTGTGCGCGAAGCCCTGGTGGTCGCCGCCGATAACCAGCTGGTCGCTTATGTGGTGGCCAGCCAGGCCTTGTCCGAGCAACAGCAAGAGCCGTTGCGCGAGCAGTTGAAGGCGAGCCTGCGTGCAGAACTGCCGGACTATATGGTGCCGGGGCACCTGTTGTTCCTGGAGCGCCTGCCCATGAGCCCCAACGGCAAGCTCGATCGCGCGGCGCTGCCCAAGCCCGATGCCAGCCAGGCGCTGGCCAACTGGATCGCTCCGGTCACCGAGCTACAGCAGCAGGTGGCGGCCATCTGGTCCCAGGTCCTGGGTGCCGAGCGGGTCGGCCTCGGCGATCATTTCTTCGAGATGGGCGGCCACTCGCTGCTGGCCACCCAGATGGTGTCCCGAGTGCGACATGGCCTGGGTATCGAGGTCAGCCTCAAGACCCTGTTCGAGCATCCGCTGCTGGCCGATTTCGTCGGCGCCCTGGGTGCTGTCGACGCCTCGGCCCCGGCGATCCTGCCGGTGGACCGGCAGCAGCCGCTGGCCCTGTCCTACGCCCAGGAGCGCCAGTGGTTCCTCTGGCAGCTGGATCCGACCAGCGCCGCCTACCATGTGCCCAGCGCGCTGCGCCTGAAGGGCCCGCTGGATCTGGCTGCGTTGCAGCGCAGTTTCGACACCCTGGTGGCGCGCCATGAAAGCCTGCGCACCCGCTTGCAGCAGGATGGCCAACGCACCGTCCAGGTGATCGAAGCCCAAGCGCGGTTCGAGCTGGGGGTGGTCGAGGCCGATGAGTCGCGCCTCAAATCCCTGGTGGAGGCGCAGATTGCCCAGCCGTTTGATTTGCGCCAGGGCCCATTGTTGCGAGCCAACGTGTTGCGCCTGGCCGAAGATGACCATGTGCTGGTGCTGGTCAAGCATCACATCGTCTCCGATGGCTGGTCGATGCAAGTGATGATCGAAGAGCTGGTGCAGCTGTATTCGGCCTACAGCCTGGGTGAAGAGCTGCACCTGCCGGCCTTGCCGATCCAGTACGCCGACTACGCCGCCTGGCAGCGCGACTGGATGGAGGCCGGGGAGAAGGCCCGTCAGCTCGGCTACTGGCGTGACATGCTCGGTGGGCAGCAGCCGGTGCTGGAGTTGCCGTTCGACCATCAGCGCCCGGCCTTGCCGAGCCATCGTGGTGCTCGCCTGTCGATACCGCTACCCGCTGTCCTGGTGGATGAGCTCAAGGACCTGGCCAAGGTCCGTGGCGTGACCCTGTTCATGCTGTTGTTGGCGTCCTACCAGGCCCTGCTGCACCGCTACAGCGGCCAGCAGGACATCCGTGTCGGGGTGCCGATCGCCAACCGCAACCGGGTAGAGACCGAGCGCCTGATCGGTTTCTTCGTCAACACCCAGGTACTCAAGGCCGATATCGATGGGCAGATGACCGTCGACCAGTTGCTGGCGCAGGTCAAGCAACGGGCCCTGGAAGCCCAGGCTCACCAGGACCTGCCGTTCGAGCAACTGGTGGAGGCGCTGCAGCCGGAGCGCAGCCTGAGCCTCAACCCGCTGTTCCAGGTGGTGTTCAACCATCACATCAGCCAGGCAGGCAATCATTTGCAGCGTTTGCCGGGGTTGGACATGAGCCCGGTGACCTGGGATGAAACCGCGGCGCAGTTCGATCTGGTCCTGGATATCGAAGAATCCCAGCAGCAGTTGCATGCCTCGCTGAGCTACGCCACCGATCTGTTCGAAGCCCCGACCATCGAGCGCATGGCCCGCCACTGGCAGAACCTGCTGCAGGCGATGGTCG
>NZ_JBJJLO010000163.1:0-11236 GCF_046230915.1 Pseudomonas sp. KCJK8993 | reverse complement strand
CCTGTAGAATCTGCCGTCAAGCATTAATTTGCATTTTCTATGATTCAACGCAAAACACCCCATTCAACACGTCTATATGGAAGCGTGAAAAAGAGTTTGCGCACTATATTGCTCACCCACCATTAGTTGAGCATCATTGCCCGAGTACCTTTTCCTTCCCATATTCTGGACACTCTGCATGAACGACCATCCACGCAGCCTCGCCTCGACCTTGTTTCCGGTTGGCCTGCTGCTCATTGCCATGGCCTCGATCCAATCAGGAGCCTCCCTGGCCAAGAGCATGTTCCCCATTGTCGGCGCGCAAGGCACCACAGCCCTCAGACTGGTTTTCGCCAGCATCATCATGCTGCTCCTGCTAAGGCCCTGGCGCGCCAAGTTCACCGGCAAGACATTACGTACGGTACTGGTCTACGGCTTGGCATTAGGTGGAATGAACTTCCTTTTCTATATGTCCCTGCGCAGCGTGCCGCTGGGGATCGCCGTGGCCCTGGAGTTCACCGGCCCACTGGCCGTGGCTCTCTGCGCCTCGCGCAAGCCACAAGACTTTCTATGGATAGCCCTGGCGATCGTCGGCCTGGTGCTATTGATCCCGACCGGAGCCACCGAGACTGCCATCGACCTGGTCGGCGCCAGCTATGCATTGGGCGCGGGGATCTGCTGGGCGCTCTATATCCTCTTCGGCCAAAAGGCCGGGGCCGAGAACGGAATCCAGACAGCAGCCCTTGGCGTGTTCATCGCAGCACTGCTGGTCGCCCCCGCAGGTATCGCCCATGCCGGCGCGGCACTGCTCACCCCCTCACTGATTCCCGTGGCGCTAGGGGTGGCCGTATTGTCCACCGCACTGCCCTATAGCCTGGAAATGGTCGCCCTGACCCGCATCCCCGCACGAACCTTCGGCACCCTGATGAGCATCGAGCCAGCCTTCGGTGCACTCTCCGGCCTGTTGTTCCTGCATGAACACCTGTCCCTGGCTCAATGGGCCGCAATCGTTTGCATCATCCTCGCTTCCATTGGGGCCACCCTGACCATGCGCCGCGACTCAAAGCCATTAGTTGCAGCTGATTGAGAAGCAACTCTAGTAATTGACGCTCAATTAGGCCATGTTTAGCCGGCTGTTCAACGTCACCCAGGAAGTTGTCGGACAGGGATATCGCCAACGCAAAAGACGCCAGATACTGCAGTCACACTCGGGCATCAGATCCGAGGCTAGCGATAAGGACGGGGATGAAACGATTTTTGATTCTGCTGACCATACTTGCCATTGCAGGTTGTGCGGCAACCACCAGCAAGACTGAAGTCAAACGGGGTAAAAAAGGACTCCATATCAATTGCTCGGGTTTGTCCTCTTCTTGGGACAAGTGCTACACCAAGGCAAGCGAGTCCTGCGGACCGAAAGGTTACAAGGTGATCGCCAAGTCCGGCGATGCGGTCGAAGATCCAGGGGACTACCCCTTCGGCCTGAACCCTGCCGGCTATACCAGCCGTAGCATGATCGTCATCTGCAAATAACCCGGCATCTCAGTCCAGGGGCAGGCGCTCCAACTGCCCGATGATCTGTTCATGATTGCCGGCCAAGAGCTGGCTCTGGACGCTCGGGCTCACCAGCATCCGCGCCACCACCAGGGCCCCCACGCACTGCGCCAGGATCGACCAGGCCAGGCTGTCGCTGCCCAACGTTTTCGCCCAGGCCTGGTGTAATCGACAGATCAGGTCCTCGGCCTGCTGGCGCACCTCGACGGCTCCTCGGGAAACTTCCGCCCCCAATGCGGGCAACGCGCACCCCGCTCCCGGCTGCTGCACATGGGCCATGCTCAAGTACTGCTTCAGGCAGCGTCGCAACTTCTCTCGATCATGCTGACCGTTGCCTCCCAGGCGCTCCAGGCTCTGGCGCAGTTCGCGCTCGACAATCGAACCGAACAGCTCGTCCTTGGAAGCGAAATGGCTGTAGAAAGCCCCTCCGCTCAGGCCGATGGCCTTCATCAAGGCATCGACCCCAACGGTGGAAAAACCTTCGTCCTTGGCCTGGACCGCACTGCTCTGCAACAGGCGTTCACGGGTTTGCTGCTTGTGACCGGCGGAATAACGCATCCCTGAAAGCTCCCCTAGGCATTCTTGACGACTGAAAAATCATAGCATAACGTTCGTTTACCTAACGATCGTTTACCAAAGAGCGAGCCCCTCATGACCTTGAACAAGAAGAAAGTCGTACTGGTGGTTGGTGCCGGCGATGCCACGGGTGGTGCCATTGCCAAACGTTTCGCTGCTGAAGGTTTCATCGCCTGCGTAACCCGGCGCAGCGCGGACAAACTGCAACCTCTGGTGCAGAGCATCCAGCAGGCGGGCGGCGAAGCCCATGGCTTCGCTTGTGATGCCCGCAAGGAAGAGGAAGTGATCGCCCTGGTCGAGCGGATCGAGACGCAACTCGGACCGATCGAAGCCTTCGTATTCAACATAGGCGCCAACGTGCCGTGCAGCATCCTCGAGGAAACGGCACGCAAGTATTTCAAGATCTGGGAAATGGCCTGTTTTTCCGGGTTCCTCAATGCCCGCGAAGTGGCCAAGCGCATGGTTACCCGCCAGCGCGGCACCATCCTGTTCACTGGCGCGACCGCCGGGATGCGGGGAGCCGCGGGGTTTGCCGCCTTCGCCGGAGCCAAGCATGGCATTCGCGCCCTGGCCCAGAGCATGGCCCGCGAGCTGGGGCCAATGAATATCCACGTGGCCCACGTCATAGTCGACGGCGCCATCGATACCGACTTCATCCGCAGCACATTCCCCGAGAAATACGCCCTCAAGGACCAGGACGGCATTCTCGATCCCGAGCATATCGCCGAGAACTACTGGTACCTGCACAGCCAACCTCGGGATGCCTGGACCTTCGAAATGGACCTGCGCCCCTGGAGCGAGCGCTGGTAAGCACCCTCTACAAGAATAATCATCGAGACCCGATCATGAGCAAAAGCGTGGAGTTCTTCTTCGACCTGGGCAGCCCGACCGCCTACCTGGCCTACACCCAACTGCCGCAGATCTGTGCCCAGACCGGCAGCCAGTTGATCTACCAACCCATGCTCCTGGGTGGCGTCTTCAAGACCACCGGCAATGCTTCGCCCATCAGCATCCCCGCCAAGGGGCGCTACATGCTGCACGACCTGGCACGTTTCGCCCGGCGCTACCAGGTGCAGCTCAACTTCAACCCGCACTTCCCCATCAACACCCTGTTGCTGATGCGCGCAACCACCGGTGTGCAGATGCGCCTGCCGGAACGTTTCGTCGATTTCATCGACTGCCTGTTCCGAGCCCTCTGGGTCGACAAACAAAACCTCAACGAGCCCACTACCGTGACCCAGGTCCTGGAACGAAGCGGTTTCGATCCACAGCAGATCCTCGATCTGAGCAATGAAGAAGAGGTCAAGGCCAGGCTCAAGGACAAGACCGAGCAGGCACTGCAGCGAGGAGTGTTCGGCGCCCCCAGCCTGTTCGTGGGAGACGAGCTGTTCTTTGGCCAGGACCGCCTGGACTTCGTGCGCGAAGCACTGGACGCACACTAAGGCCGAGTGTTCCCGGTGACCTGCACCGGGAACACGCCCCCTTGGCATCACCCGCCTTGCACGGGAGATGCTGGTTTTCAGATTGCCGCGGTACGCACCTGCAGCCACTCCAGCGCTGCCCCTTGCAACAGGGGGCTCAGGCGCTGCCGTACTTCTTCGTGGTAGGCATTGAACCACTCACGCTCTTCCTCAGTGAGCAACGAAGGCTCCAGGCAACGGGTATCGATGGGGCACAGGGTCAGGGTTTCGAAACGCAGGAACTCGCCGAACTCGGTGCGACCCGCCTCGCGGTTCAACGCCAGGTTCTCGATACGCACCCCCCAACGTCCAGGGCGATAGGTCCCGGGCTCGATGGAGGTGATCATTCCCGGCTGCATCGCCGTCTGCGGTGTCGGCGCCGCCTGATAGGCGATCACCTGCGGACCTTCATGGACATTCAGGAAATACCCGACGCCGTGCCCGGTACCGTGCCCATAGTCCACGCCGTCGGCCCAGATCGGCGCACGGGCGATGGCGTCCAGCAAGGGCGAGAGAATGCCCCGTGGGAACTGCGCACGGGACAGCGCGATGACCCCCTTGAGCACCCGGGTGCAGTCACGCTTCTGCTCGGCGCTGGGCGTGCCGATCGGCACCATGCGCGTGATGTCGGTGGTGCCCCCCAGGTACTGGCCGCCGGAGTCGATCAGCAACAGGCCGTCACCCTCGATCACCGCATGCTCCTGGGCAGTGGCGTGGTAATGGGGCATCGCGCCATTGGCGTTGAACGCCGCGATGGTATTGAAGCTCAGCGACACATACCCCGGACGCCGCTCACGGGCCGCGGTCAGGCGCTCATCGATGGTCAGTTCGGTGATGCGCTCACGGCCCAACGCACCGTCCAGCCAGGCGAAGAATTCGCACAACGCCGCACCGTCCTGCTCCATGGCCTGGCGAATGTGTTCGGCATCGGCCAGGCTCTTGCGCGACTTGGCCAGGGTCGTGGGGTTGAGCCCTTCGACCAGCCTTACCTGTGGATCGAGGTGCTCGAGCAGCCCCACCGTGACCCGTGCCGGATCGATCAGCAGGCTCGCGGTGCCAGGTACCGTACCCAGCGCCGCCGCCACCTGGGAATAATCACGCAGGCTGACGCCATCGGCCTCTAATACCGCGCGCAGCTGCGCATCGACCTTGTCCAGGGCCACGAACAGGGTGGCCTGTTGCTGGCTGACCAGGGCGAAGGAAACGAATACCGGGTTGAAGGACACATCCGCGCCACGCAGGTTGAACAGCCAGGCGATGTCATCCAGGGTGGCGATGAAATGCCAGTCCGCACCACGCTCTTTCAGCCCCTCACGCAGCGCCGCGAGCTTCTCCACCCGGCTTTGCGTGGCCTGGGGTGGCAGGTGCTGGTACACCGGTTGGTCGGGCAAGGCCGGGCGATCACTCCAGGCCTCCTGGAGCAGATCGATATCGGTACGCAGGCTGGCTCCACGCTCGGCCAGCTTGTCGCCCAGGGTACGGGCCGACGCCAGCGCCATGACCGCACCATCCACTGCAACCACAGCGCCGGCAGGCGTCTGCTGCGCCAGCCAGTCCAGGGGACCGGGCTGGCCAGGCAAGAGCTTCATCAGCTCGATGCCGCTGCCCTTGAGTTCCTTGGCGGCCTGCTCCCAGTAACGACTATCGACCCAAACACCGGCAAAGTCCGCGGTCACGACCAGAGTGCCGACCGAACCGTGGAAACCCGACAACCATTGACGCCCCTGCCAGTATCCCGGCAGGTACTCCGACAGATGCGGGTCGGCCGAAGGTACCAGCAGGGCATGGATACCCTCGCGGTTCATCAACTGGCGGACATGCGCCAGGCGCTGGGGGACCCCTGCGTTGGTCGAAGGCTGCGTACTCATTGTGTCTCCTTAACCGGCTAATCATTGTTATGGAAGATCGGGGCCGCCCGATCCTCAGGTCTTGGCTCCGGCCCAGAATGCCGGAGCAGTGGCGAGTGACGCCTTGATCAGTTGTGCTGCACGGTCCACATCCTGCTCGGTGGTGAAACGCCCGAGACTCAGGCGAATGGTCCTGCCGGCCTGCCGGGCATCGAGCCCCAGCGCCAACAGCACATGGGACGGGGCATTGCTTGCCGAATTGCAGGCCGACGTGGCTGAAAACGCCATGGATGCACTCAATGCGGTCGCATCGAACCCACCTTCGGCGAAGGTCAGGCTCAAGGTATGGGGTATGCGCTGGGTCTCACTGCCATTGAGGCGCAGGCCGGCGACATCGGCCAATTGCCCGAGCAGCCGCTGGCGCAGGCGGACGATCTTCGCAGTCTCCTCCTGCCACGACTCCCCCGCCAAAGCAAAGGCCGCACCCATGGCGGCAATCTGGTGGGTGGCCAACGTCCCGGAACGCAGCCCCCCTTCATGCCCGCCGCCATGGATCTGTGCCTGCAATTGCTGGCGAGCCCGGGGCCCGACATACAAGGCGCCAATGCCCTTGGGGCCATAGAGCTTGTGGGCGGAAAACGACATCAGGTCCACCGGCCAGCGGGCGAGATCGATGGCGACCTTGCCTGCGCCCTGGGCGGCGTCCACATGCAACAAGGCCCCGTGCTCACGGACCACCTGGCCGATGGCCGGGATGTCGTTGAGAGTACCGAGTTCATTGTTCACCAGCATCAACGACACCAGCACGGTGTCATCCCGCATGGCCCGGCTCACTGCCTCGGGGCTGATCAGTCCATCGGCATCGGGGGCCAGGTAGGTCACCGCCACGCCGGCATCCTGCAACTGCCGGGCAGTATCCAGAACCGCCTTGTGTTCGATCTGGCTGGTGATGACATGGCCGCGGGCCTGCATCACGCCCTTGAGCGCCAGGTTGTTGGACTCGGTGGCCCCCGACGTCCAGACGATCTGCTCCGGCTGCGCGCCGACCAATTGCGCCACCTGCTGCCGCGCGTGCTCGACGCTACGGCGCGCCTGTTGGCCGAAGGCATGGGAACTGGACGCCGGATTGCCGAAATTGCCATCGAAGCCCAGGCACTCGAGCATCACCTGGATGACCCGCTCATCCACCGGTGTAGTGGCGGCGTAATCAAGATAAAGAGGACGTGTGTTCATGGCTGAAAACCTGCAGAGCTTGTTCCAGGACCGGGGTCGGCTCGAAAAAGAAGAGCCATCGACGCGTCATTCGCAGCAGGCGCATCAACGGTAGTCAGCGAAGCGATACCCGATCAGATGCTTAAAGGAAGAGGACTTCACTTGTAAGTGCGTAGGAACGCTCCTGGCAGCCAGCTTAACAGGCCAGGACCGCAAAATTGAAGTGGGACTTAACAAAGGCTTTCCACCAACAGTGGTACCAAGGACAGCACCAGCAGCACCGCCATCCCCAGGTTGAACAGGCGCAACCAGCGTGGATTGCGCAACACATTGCGCAGCAGGCTGCCGCAGGCCGCCCAGAGACTGACGGTCGGGGCATTGATCAGGGCGAATACCGCGGCGATTACCAGCACATTGGTGAAATAGCCTTGCAGCGGCGTATAGGTGCTGATGGCACCCACAGCCATGACCCAGGCCTTGGGGTTGACCCACTGGAACGCCGCGGCGCCCCAATACCCCAGGGGCCGCCCCTGGCCTTGTGGCTCATCGGACAGCGGGCCGGAACGGGCGATCTTCCACGCCAGGTACAGCAGGTAGGCCGCCCCGACATAACGCAGCACGCCGTACAGCAGTGGATAAGCCTCGAACACCGCCCCCAGGCCCAGGCCGACCGCCAACACCAGCACGAAGAAACCGCAGCTGATGCCGAGGATATGCGGGATCGAGCGACTGAAACCGAAGTTCACGCCCGAGGCCAGCAACATGGTGTTGTTAGGGCCGGGGGTAATCGAAGTGACCAGGGCAAACAGTGAGAACGCCAACAGCAGGTCGGGGGCAAGCGGCATGGTTTGAAGAATCCGGGAGCAGGTTGGTCAGGCTTCGACCCTACTCCACGCCCACAGCGAAACCCACGGACAGTTGACGGAAACTTCGACCGGTACAGTCTTCTTCAACTGGCCGGCTGGATACGACTGATACTACGTTGGGCGCTCATTTCACCGCTGTTGTCGAAGGTCGCCGAATGCTCCTGCAATTCGGCCTTCTTCTGCTGGTATTCCTCGAACGACAAGCCGCGCCGGCTCAGGGCCTCCAGGGCCAGCTCGCGGGTTTCCTGGGCGGTATAGGGACGCAGTTCCGGAGCACCAGGGCTGGCGCAACCGGCCAGGACACAGGAAAGCAACAACAGCAAGACCACGGGTAAAGCCTTCATGGCGGGCACCTGGAGCAGATTGCGAACGATGGAGCCAGGCTACTCGCGGGCCGAGCGGGGCAAAAATCATCCCGCTCGATAGTCGCTATCGACTGTTCATGAATCGACACCCACCAACAGCAATATTCACAATAATTCTATAAATAGAGAAATACGCTCTTTTACGGAATAAAAAACAGCCTTTATAACAACCGCATCCCGTCATCCAACTGTTGCCAGGGCAACTGTTGCGCTGGCAACAGTCGATCAACAAAACAGTGCTGGTCCAACAACAGCCACACCTTGGTCACAAGGCGCAAGCCACGTGGCACAAGGCTAACAAGGGGTTGGTACAGCTCTTGCTCCAGGGCCTGGCACCTGCCATGGCTCGTCGAGCCACTGTCTTTGCCAAGGAGTTGTCCATGTCCCGTCCCTTGAATGTCGTTGCTCTCTCCGGTGGTACCTGGCGTCCATCCCGGACCCTGGTCCTGACCCAGGCCCTGCTGGCCGAACTGTCGAGCCAACTGCCGATCGCCAGCCACCTGATCGAGCTGGGCGACATTGCCCGGCCCGTAGGTGCGGCCCTGTCGCGCCAGGAACTGCCGCCTGAAGTGGAGGCCGAGTTGCAAGCCATCGAGAACGCCGACCTGCTGATCGTCGCGGCCCCGGTATATCGCGGCTCCTATCCGGGCCTGCTCAAGCACCTGTTCGACCTGATCGACCTCAACGCCCTGGTGGACACCCCGGTCCTGTTGGCCGCCACCGGCGGCAGCGAGCGGCATGCCCTGGTCCTGGACCACCAGTTGCGCCCACTGTTCAGCTTCTTCCAGGCCCTGACCCTGCCGATCGGCGTGTATGCCACCGAGGCCGACTTCAGCGACTACCGGATCACCAGCGAACTGCTGCAGGCACGCATCCGCCTGGCCGCCGAACGAGCCGCGCCGCTGTTCGCCGCGCACCCGGACAAACTGCTGAAAATCGCCTGAGGAGCAAACATGGATGTGTTCTGGTTTCTCCCGACCCACGGCGACGGCCATTTCCTGGGCACCACCCAGGGCGCGCGCCCGGTCACTCTCAACTACCTCAAGCAAGTGGCCCAGGCTGCGGACAGCCTCGGCTACCACGGCGTGCTGATTCCCACCGGCCGCTCCTGCGAGGATTCCTGGGTCATCGCCTCGGCCCTGGTGCCCCTGACCGAGCGCTTGCGCTATCTGGTGGCGATCCGCCCCGGGATCATCTCGCCCACGGTCTCGGCACGCATGGCCGCGACCCTTGATCGCCTGTCCAACGGCCGTTTGCTGATCAACGTGGTGACGGGCGGCGACCCGGACGAAAATCGTGGCGATGGCAGCTTCCTCAGCCATGGCGAGCGCTACGAGGTTACCGACGAATTCCTGCGGATCTGGCGTCGGGTCCTGCAAGGCGAGGCCGTGGACTTCCAGGGCAAGCACCTGCATGTGCAAAACGCCAAGGCCCTCTACCCGCCGGTGCAGAAGCCCTATCCACCGTTGTACTTCGGCGGCTCCTCCGAGGCCGCCCATGAACTGGCCGCCGACCAGGTGGACGTCTACCTGACCTGGGGCGAACCGCCAGCGGCAGTGGCGCAGAAGCTCGCCGACGTGCGCGAGCGCGCTGCCCGCAAGGGCCGCCAGGTGAAGTTCGGGATCCGCCTGCACGTCATAGTGCGCGAAACCGAAGAGCAAGCCTGGAAGGCCGCCGACCGGCTGATCGAGCACATCAGCGACCAGACCATCGCTGCCGCCCAGCAGTCGTTCGCGCGGTTCGACTCCGAAGGCCAGCGACGCATGGCCGCCCTGCATGGCGGGCGCCGCGACCAGCTGCAAATCGCGCCCAACCTCTGGGCCGGGGTCGGCCTGGTACGCGGTGGCGCCGGCACCGCGCTGGTAGGCGATCCACGGCAAGTGGCCGAACGGATCAAGGAATATGCGGACCTGGGCATCGACAGCTTCATCTTCTCCGGCTATCCGCACCTGGAGGAGGCCTACCGCTTCGCCGAACTGGTGTTCCCGCTGCTACCGGAGCCCTACGCCAGCCTGGCCGGCCGTGGCCTGACCAACCTGACCGGGCCGTTCGGCGAAATGATCGCCAACGACGTACTGCCCAACCGCTGAGCTTCGCAGTCGGCCGTGGCCAGGTGCCCCTGGCGCCAGGCGACGGCTCCTGCACCGACCTTCCCCGGCCGCAGCGACGGCCAAGAATGAGGAACACCGCGTGACTGCCACACCGCAAAGCGCCCTGTTATCCCCCCTGCAGACCGCCCGCCAGCTGGCCGCCGAGTTCGCCCTGAGCGCCGTCGAGCGCGATGAGCGCGGCGGCACTCCCAAGGCCGAGCGCGACGCCCTGCGCCACAGCGGCCTGCTGGCCCTGAGCATTCCCCGCCAGTTCGGCGGTCTCGGCGCCTCCTGGAGCGAAACCCTGCAGATCGTTCGCGAATTCGCCAGGGTCGACAGCTCCATCGCCCATGTCTTCGGCTTCCATCACCTGATGCTGGCCACCGTGCGCCTGTTCGCCCGCCCCGAACAGTGGCAACCCTGGTTCGAGCAGACGGCACGCAAGAACTGGTTCTGGGGCAATGCCCTCAACCCCCTGGACACCCGCACGGTGGTCAAGAACCTGGGGGGCTGGCGCGAATTCTCCGGCAAGAAAAGCTTCTGTTCCGGGGCCAGCGATTCGGAAATGCTCATCGCCTCGGCGGTGGACGAGAGCAACGGCGGCAAATTGCTGATCGCGGCGATTCCCAGCGGCCGCAGCGGCATCACCCTGCACGACGACTGGAACAATATCGGCCAGCGCCAGACCGACAGTGGCAGCGCCACCTTCGAGCGGGTCAGGGTCGAGGAATCCGAACTGCTGCTGGACCCGGGCCCGCTCAGCACTCCGTTCGCCTGCCTGCGCCCATTGATCGCCCAATTGACCTTCAGCCACATGTTCCTCGGAATCGCCGAAGGCGCCTTCGCCGAGGCCCGGCAATACACCCTCGGCGAAACCCGGGTGTGGCATCGCTCCAGTGCCCGCGACATCAGCCAAGACCCCTACATCCTCAGCCACTACGGCGAGTTCTGGGTGGCCCTGGAAGGTATCCGCCTATTGGTGGAACGCGCTGGCGTCCTGCTGGACCAGGCCTGGGCCAAGGGCCCCGCCCTGGGCGCCGAAGAGCGGGGACACCTGGCCACCGCCATCGCCACCGCCAAGGTCGCCGCCAGCCGCCAGGGCCTGGAGCTGTGCAGCCGGTTGTTCGAGGTCACCGGGGCTCGCTCGACCCACGCTTCCCTGGGCCTGGACCGGCATTGGCGCAACCTGCGCACCCAGACCCTGCACGACCCATTGGACTACAAGCTCCATGAGCTGGGGGACTGGGCGCTGAACCAGGCCCTGCCGACCCCGACTTTCTATTCCTAGCC
>NZ_JBJJLO010000162.1:0-11342 GCF_046230915.1 Pseudomonas sp. KCJK8993 | reverse complement strand
GGGGCCTGCGGCGCGTTGCTGAAACGATGCAGGGCACAGATTGCGACGTGCAGCGAACTTTAGTGGAAAAAATATTCCATGTAAAAAAAATTAGAATAAATATTGATCTGGCAGTGAAAGCCGTTCTAGTCTGCACCCACCAAGAGTGCTTGCCGAGGAACCGGCGGCAGGCAGCGGCTGATAACAATAACAGGAGCCAGCATGGGCCAGGACCGCTTTGCCAGTGGGCGTCAATTGGATCTGATCTGCCTCGGACGCCTGGGCGTCGACCTCTACGCGCAGCAAGTGGGGGCCCGCCTGGAAGATATCGCCAGTTTTGCCAAGTACCTGGGCGGCTCGTCCGCCAACATCGCCTTCGGTACCGCGCGCCTGGGCCTGAAGTCGGCGATGCTGACGCGGGTCGGCGACGACCACATGGGGCGCTTCCTGCTGGAGTCGTTGCAGCGCGAAGGCTGCGACACCCGCGCCGTGCGGGTCGATCCCGAGCGCCTGACGGCCCTGGTCCTGCTGGGCCTCAAGGACCGCGAGAGCTTTCCCCTGGTGTTCTATCGCGAGAATTGCGCCGACATGGCCCTGGCCGCCGAGGACATCGACGAGGCCTTCATCGCCTCCAGCAAGGCGTTGCTGATCACCGGCACGCATTTTTCCAGCGACCAGGTCTACCGCGCCAGCATCCAGGCCCTCGACTATGCCGAGCGCCATGGGGTGCGGCGAGTGCTGGACATCGATTATCGGCCGGTGCTCTGGGGCCTGGCGGCCAAGGCCGATGGCCAGACCCGCTTCGTCGCCGACCGCCAGGTCAGCCAGCACGTGCAGGGCATCCTGCCGCGCTTCGAGCTGATCGTCGGCACCGAGGAGGAGTTCCTGATCGCCGGGGGCGAGCCGGATTTGCTGGCGGCCCTGCGCCGGGTGCGCGAGCTGACGGCCGCGACCCTGGTGGTCAAGCTCGGGCCCAGGGGCTGCACGGTGATCCATGGGGCCATTCCCGGGCACCTGGAGGCGTTGCAGGTGCACCAGGGCGTGCAGGTCGAGGTGCTGAACGTGCTGGGCGCCGGCGATGCGTTCATGTCCGGCTTTCTCAGTGGCTGGCTGGAGGGGGCGGACGATGAGCGCTGCTGCCAGCTGGCCAATGCCTGCGGCGCCCTGGTGGTCTCGCGCCATGCCTGTGCCCCGGCGATGCCGACCCGTGCCGAGCTCGACTACCTGTTCGGCAGCCCGCGGCCCATCACCCGCCCGGACCAGGATCCGACCCTGCGGCGCCTGCACCAGGTCAGCGTGCCGCGCAAGGCGTGGCGGCCGCTGTTCATCTTCGCCTTCGATCATCGCGGGCAACTGGTGGAACTGGCCCGCCAGGGCGGGCGCGAGCTCAAGGTCATCGAACAACTCAAGCTGCTGTTCGTCGAGGCGGTGCAGCGGGTCGAGGCCGACCTGCGACGCCAGGGCGTCGAGGCCGATGTCGGTGTGTTGGCGGACCAGCGCTTCGGCCAGGATGCGCTGAACGCCGCCACCGGTCGTGGCTGGTGGGTGGCGCGCCCGGTGGAGTTGCAGGGTTCGCGGCCCCTGGTGTTCGAGCAGGGCCGGGCCATCGGCAGCAACCTGGTCGCCTGGCCCCAGGAGCAGATCATCAAGTGCCTGGTGCAATTTCATCCCGATGACGAGCCCATGCTGCGCCTGGAGCAGGAGGCGCAGATCCGCGCCCTGTACCAGGCGTCCCAGGCCAGCGGTCATGAGTTGCTGCTGGAAGTCATCCCGCCCAAGGACGTGCCCGGGGCCCATCCCGAGGTGCTCTACCGGGCCATCAAGCGCCTCTACAACCTGGGCATCTACCCGGCCTGGTGGAAGATCGAGGCCCAGGATCGCGAGCAGTGGCAGCGCCTGGACCAGTTGATCCAGGAGCGTGATCCCTACTGCCGTGGGGTGGTATTGCTGGGGCTCAACGCCTCGCCCCAGGCCCTGGCCGAGGGCTTTCGCCAGGCCGCCGGCAGCAGCAGTTGCCGAGGCTTCGCCGTGGGTCGCACGATCTTCCAGGAGCCCAGCCGCGCCTGGCTGGCAGGGGAGATCGACGACCAGCAGCTGATCGAGCAAGTACAGGGCACGTTTGTCCAGTTGATCGAGGCTTGGCGCAGCGCCCGCCCATGAACGCCCCACGCCTTGGTGGCGCGGCGGTTTTTTAGAGTGCGATCCGAACAACAATAAAAGGTGCAGCCATGCCCGTGATCCGAATTGGCATCAACCCGATTTCCTGGAGCAATGACGACTTGCCGTCCCTGGGGGGCGAGACGCCCCTGGACACGGCGCTGGCCGAAGGCAAGGCCATCGGCTACGAGGGCTTCGAGCTCAACGGCAAGTTCCCCAAGGATGCCCAGGGGGTGGCCGAGGTGCTGCGGCCCTACGAGCTGGCGCTGGTTTCCGGCTGGTACAGCGGCCAGCTGGCGCGGCGTTCGGTGGCCGAGGAGATCGAGGCCATCGCCGCCCATGTGCAATTGCTGGCGCACAACGGCGCCACGGTGCTGGTCTATGGCGAGGTGGCCGACTCGATCCAGGGCCAACCCATCGCCCTGGTGGAGCGCCCGCGCTTTCATGCCGAACAGGCCTGGCAGGCATATGCCGACAAGCTCACCGAACTGGCCCGTTTCACCCTCTCCCAGGGCGTGCGCCTGGCCTATCACCACCATATGGGCGCCTACGTCGAATCGCCGCAGGACATCGACCAGCTGATGCGTCGCAGCGGCCCCGAGGTGGGCCTGTTGTTCGACTCTGGTCATTGCTACATGGGCGGTGGCGAGCCCCTGGAGGTGTTGCGCCGGCATGTCGGGCGGGTCTGCCATGTGCATTTCAAGGATGTGCGCAAGCCGGTGGTGCAGTTGGCACGCAACCAGCTCTGGAGTTTTCCCGACTGTATCGTCAATGGCACCTTCACCGTGCCCGGTGATGGCGACCTGGATTTTGCCGCGTTGCTGCAGGTATTGCTGGGCGCCGGCTACCAGGGCTGGCTGGTGGTGGAGGCCGAGCAGGACCCCGCGGTGGCCCCCAGCGAGGTGTATGCCCGCAAAGGCTACGACACCCTGCGCGCCTTGCTGGCCAGCGCCGGGCACGGGAGGGCTGCTCGATGAGCCTGCTGGTCAAGGGCACGGGCGCGGGCCAGGAGCTGGTGCGACTCGAGGAAGGCCGTTTGCAGTACGTGGGTTTCGCCGCCTATCGCCTGGGCCCGGACGAAAGCCTGCCGGTCAGTGCCGGTGAACACGAGCTATGCCTGGTGCTGCTGGCCGGGCATGTGTGGGTCGAGGGCGAAGCGCCGGGGCATGGCGCGTTCCGTTGGGAGGAGGTCGGCGAGCGTCAGTCGGTGTTCGAGGACCTGGCGCCGTTCGCCGTCTACCTGCCGCCGGGCAGCCAGGCCCGGATCACCGCGCTGGGCCCGGTGCAACTGGCGGTCTGCGCGGCCCCCGGTTGCCGCGAGGCCGGGCTGGCGCCGCGGCTGATCCGCCCGCAGCAGTGCGCGCGCAGCGTACGGGGCAAGGGCGCCAATACCCGTTATGTCTGCGACATCCTGCCGGCCAGCGAGCCGGCGCATTCGCTGTTGGTGGTGGAGGTGCGCACGCCATCCGGGCATTCCTCCAGCTACCCGCCGCACAAGCACGACACCGACGACCTGCCGCACCAGAGCTTTCTCGAGGAGACCTATTACCACCAGGTCGACCCGCCCCAGGGCTTCGTGTTCCAGCGGGTGTACACCGACGATCGACGACTGGACGAAGCCATGGCCGTGGAGCACCACGACCTGGTGGTGGTCCCCGAGGGCTATCACCCGGTCTGCGTGCCGTACGGCTACCAGTCCTACTACCTGAATGTCATGGCCGGGCCGAAACGCGCCTGGCAATTCCACAACGATCCGCGGCACAGCTGGCTGCTCGATCTCTGAGAGCGCCACGCCATAGGGAGAATCAGCCACATGCCCCGGCCCTTGCGTTTTGCCTTGAACCGGATGGTCGCCCCGAGCTTGTCGCTGCTGGAGTTCATCGACCTGGCGCTGGACCTGAAGATCGATGCCATCGAGTTGCGCAATGACTTGCCGGGCGTGGAAATCACCGATGGCACGCCGCCGGAGCGGGTTCGCGAGCTGTGCGCCAGCCGTGGCGTGCGGGTGCTGTCGATCAATGCGCTGTATCCCTTCGATGTGTGGAACCCGGAGCGCGAGCGGCAACTGCGGCAATTGGCCGGGTATGCCGTGGCCTGCGGTGCCAGGGGGTTGGTGCTGTGTCCGCTGAATGAGGCCGGGGACGCGCGTGATGCCGCGCAGCGGGCATTGGCGCTGCGTAGCGCCCTCGAGGGGATCGCCCCGGTACTGCGCCGGCATGGCCTGTGCGGCCTCATCGAGCCCCTGGGCTTTCAGGAGAGCGCCTTGTGCAGCAAGCGCCTGGCGCTGGAGGCGGTCCGCGATACCGCCAGCCTGGATGTCCTGCGCCTGCTGCACGACACCTTCCATCACCGCCTGGCTGGAGAGCAGGAGCTGTTCGCCGAGCTGACCGGCCTGGTGCATATCTCCGGGGTCGAGGATGCGCAGGCGCCCCTGGGGCTGTTGCGCGATGGCCATCGGGCACTGGTGAGCGCAGCGGATCGGCTCGGCAACGTGGCGCAACTTGAGGCGCTGTTGCACCAGGGCTACACCGGCTACCTGTCGTTCGAACCTTTCGCCGCCTGCGTCCATGGCCAGGTGGATATCCGCCAGGCCCTGGGCGCCAGCATCGACCATCTGCGCCAGGCCCTGGAATGAGTGCCCGGCGCCATGCCCCTATCCTTTGCAAGGAGCTGAAATGAGCACGCTACGCCTGACCATGGCCCAGGCCCTGGTGAAGTTCCTCGACAATCAGTACGTCGAGGTGGATGGACAACAGAGCCGCTTCGTCGCCGGAGTCTTCACCATTTTCGGCCACGGCAACGTGCTGGGCATCGGCCAGGCCCTGCAGCAGGACCCGGGTGGCCTGCAGGTGCACCAGGGGCGCAACGAGCAGGGCATGGCCCACGCGGCCATCGGTTTCGCCAAGCAGCGCCTGCGCCGCCAGATCTATGCCTGTACCGCCTCGGTGGGGCCTGGCGCGGCGAACATGCTGACCGCGGCCGCCACCGCCACGGCCAATCGCATCCCCTTGCTGCTGTTGCCCGGCGATGTGTTCGCCAGCCGCCAGCCGGACCCGGTGTTGCAGCAGATCGAGCAGTTCCATGACCTGGGCATCAGCACCAACGATGCCTTCAAGGCCGTGAGCAAGTACTGGGACCGGATCAACCGCCCGGAGCAATTGATGAGCGCCGCATTGCAGGCCATGCGGGTGCTGACCGACCCGGCGGAAACCGGCGCGGTGACCCTGGCGCTGCCCCAGGACGTGCAGGCCGAGGCCTACGACTATCCCGAGGCGTTCTTCGCCCGCCGGGTCCACCGTATCGATCGGCGCCTGCCCACCACGGCCATGCTGGCCGATGCCGCGGCGCTGCTGCTGGGCAAGCGCCGGCCGCTGATCATCTGTGGCGGCGGGGTCAAGTACTCCGCTGCCGGCGAGGCGCTGCAGGCGTTCGCCGAGCGTTTCGCGATTCCCGTGGCCGAGACCCAGGCGGGCAAGAGCGCGCTGCTCTCGAGCCATCCGCTGAACGTCGGCGGCATTGGCGAGACCGGCTGCCTGGCGGCCAACCTGTTGGCCCGGGAGGCCGACCTGATCATCGGCGTGGGGACGCGCTACAGCGATTTCACCACGTCCTCGAAATGGCTGTTCCAGCATCCGCAGGTGCAGTTCCTCAATCTCAACGTCAACCCCGGCGATGCCCTGAAGCTCGATGGCGTGCAACTGCTGGCCGATGCTCGGGCCGGCTTGCAGGGCTTGTCGCAGGTCCTGGTGGAGCGTGACTATCGCGCCGGCTGGGGCGAGCAGGTGACGACGGCCAAGGCGCAGCTGGCGGCCGAGGTGCAGCGCCTGCATGGACTGCAGTACTCGGCGCAGGCCTTCGTGCCCGAGGTCGCGGACTCGCTGGACCCGGCGGTGCTGCGCGAGTTCATCGAACTCACCGGCTCCTGCCTGACCCAGAGCCAGGTCCTGGGCGTGCTCAACCAGGTGCTGGACGAAGACGCGGTGATCGTCGCTGCCGCCGGCAGCCTGCCCGGCGACTTGCAGCGCAGTTGGGCCAGCAAGGGGCTCAACAGCTACCACGTGGAGTACGGCTATTCGTGCATGGGCTACGAGGTCGGCGCGGCCCTGGGGGTCAAGCTCGCCGAACCCGGGCGCGAGGTCTATGCGCTGCTGGGGGATGGCTCCTACCTGATGCTGCATTCGGAGCTGGTCACCTCGCTCCAGGAGCGGCGCAAGATCAACCTGGTGCTGCTGGACAACATGGCCTTCGGTTGCATCAACAACCTGCAACTGGGCCAGGGCCAGGACAGCTTCGCCACCGAATTTCGCTATCGCGACCCGCTCACCGGCCGGCTCGACGGCGGCCTGATCCCGGTGGACTACGCCATGAGCGCCGCGGCCTACGGTTGCAAGACCTACCGGGTCACCAGCCTCGAGCAGTTGCAGGCGGCCCTGGCGGATGCCCGCCGGCAGACGGTCTCGACCCTGATCGACATCAAGGTCCTGCCCAAGACCATGCTCCACGGCTACCAGTCCTGGTGGCATGTGGGGGTGGCCCAAGTCTCTGACAGCGAGCGGGTTGCCGCCGCGTCCCGGGCCATTGCCGCCGAGCTGGCCAGGGCCCGCCAGTATTGATCCTTTGCCACGAACCACCACAGGAGTACATCCATGTCTTTGCAGCTAGGCGTTATCGGGACCGGGGCCATCGGCCAGGATCACATCCGGCGTTGCAGCCAGACCCTGCAGGGCAGCCGGGTCGTGGCCGTGACCGACATCGATCGGCAACAGGCGGCGCGGGTGGTCGACGACCTGCAATTGCAGGCTGAAGTCCATGCAGACGGCCATGCCTTGATCCGCTCGCCGCAGGTGCAGGCGGTGCGGGTCACGTCCTGGGGGCCCAGCCACGAGGAGTTCGTGCTGGCGGCCATCGCCGCCGGCAAGCCGGTGTTCTGTGAGAAACCCCTGGCGGTGCCCGCCGAGGGCTGCCGGCGCATCGTCGAGGCCGAGCTGGCCCATGGCAAGCGCCTGGTCCAGGTGGGCTTCATGCGCCCTTATGACGCTGGCTACCAGGCGCTGAAGGCCGTGGTGGATAGCGGTCGGATCGGCACGCCGCTGATGCTGCACTGCGCCCACCGCAATCCGCGGGTAGGGCCGAACTACAAGACCGACATGGCCATTACCGACACCCTGATCCACGAACTGGATGTGCTGCGCTGGTTGCTGGACGACGACTACGTCTCGGTGCAGGTGCTGTTCCCACGGGTTTCGAGCAAGGCCCATGGGCAACTGCGCGACCCGCAGATCGTGCTGCTGGAGACCGCCCGTGGGGTGCGGATCGATGTGGAGATTTTCGTCAACTGCCAATACGGCTACGACATCCAGTGCGAGGTGGTGGGCGAGAGCGGTATCGCGCGCCTGCCCGAGCCGCCCCAGGTGCAACTGCGCAGTGCGGCCAACCTGTCCAGCGCCATCCTCATGGACTGGAAGGAGCGCTTCATCGCCGCCTATGACGTCGAGCTGCAAGCCTTCATCGATGCCGTGGCGGCAGGGCAGGTGGGTGGCCCCTCGGCCTGGGACGGCCTGGCGGCGGCGGTGGCTGCCGACGCTTGCATCCAGGCCCAGCGGAGCGGGGCCATCGTGCCGGTGCACTTGCCGCCGCGCCCCGCATTCTATGGTTGAGAGGCCAGGGCCAAGGCCCTTGGATGGGGCTTGAGCAGGTCTTGCAATAAAATTCTAAAATGAGTTGATATAGAAAATATTTTCCAATAGAGTCGTTTCCAGGTTGCCGACTACCCAGGCTGCCGGGGTCTTCAGGTTCTGCCTGGTGCCCTGGCCAGTCATCCAACAAAAACAACACAGGTACCGTCGATGAAGATCCCTCGCTCTGCCGCGCCATTGCCCTCCCGGGCAGGTGCCATTGCCCCACGCGAGATGCCTCGCACTTTCTGGTCCTCCCGCTTGCTGTCGCTGCTGGGTTGCCTGTGTGTCGAACACCAAGGTTCGCTGCTGGGCTGCATGCCCGGCGCCCCGGTCCTGTATTCACGCGCCTGAGGCACGGCGGCGCCCGAGCCGCCAACCGACAACAACCTGGAGAGCACCCTTGATGAATATCCAGACCCGAGTGGTTTCCCTGGCCCTGGCCTTGCTGCTGTCCAGCGGCGTGGCCCAGGCCCAGGTGCGGATCGGTGTGAGCATGTCGCAGTTCGACGACACCTGGCTGACCTATCTGCGCGAGTCCATGGACCAGAAGGCCAAGTCCATGCCCGAGGGCGTGCAGTTGCAGTTCGAGGACGCCCGCAGCGACGTGGTCAAGCAGTTGAGCCAGGTCGAAAGCTTCGTCAGCCAGAAGGTCGACGCCATCGTGGTCAACCCGGTGGATACCGCCGCCACTCGCAAGATCACCGAGGCGGCGGTCAAGGCCGGGATCCCGCTGGTCTACGTCAACCGCCGCCCGGATGACCTGGCCCTGCCCAAGGGGGTGGTCACCGTGGCCTCTGACGACCTGGAGGCCGGGCGGATGCAGATGCAGTACTTGGCGCAAAAGATGGGCGGCAAGGGCAGCGTGGTGATCCTGCTGGGGGACCTGGCCAACAACTCCACGGCCAATCGCACCAAGGGCGTCAAGGAGGTGCTGGCCCAGTACCCGGGCATTCGGATCGACCAGGAGCAGACCGGGGTCTGGCTGCGCGACCGCGGCATGACCCTGGTCAATGATTGGCTGACCCAGGGCCGCGAGTTCAACGCCGTGGTGGCCAACAACGACGAGATGGCCATCGGCGCCGCCATGGCCTTGAACCAGGCCGGGGTGGAACGCGGCAGCGTGCTGATCGCCGGGGTCGACGGTACCCCCGACGGGCTGCGCGCGGTGCAGCGCGGCGAGCTGGCGGTGTCGGTATTCCAGGACGCCAAGGGCCAGGCCGAGGGTTCGGTGGAGACCGCGGTGAAGATGATCAAGCAGCAGCCGGTGGAGGCTGCGGTGTGGATCCCGTATCGGTTGATCACCCCGGACAACGTCGCCCAGTTCAAGTAGCCGGGCCTCATTCACCGAGCAAGCCGACCGGGTGCCCTGGGTGCCTGGCGGTGGGAGTAGCTGAGCATGAACGCCTGTGCGTCCGTTTCGAATCCGGCCGGGATCACCCCCGTCATCGAGCCTTACCTGCTGGAGGTGATCAATGTCAGCAAGGGCTTTCCCGGGGTGGTGGCCCTGTCCGAGGTGCAGTTGCGGGTACGTCCCGGCACTGTGCTGGCGTTGATGGGGGAGAACGGGGCCGGCAAGTCGACCCTGATGAAGATCATCGCCGGGATCTACCAGCCCGATGCCGGCGAGTTGCGCCTCAAGGGCCGGCCGGTGAGCTTCGCCTCGCCACTGGCGGCGCTGGAGGCGGGGATCGCCATGATCCACCAGGAACTCAACCTGATGCCGCACATGAGCGTCGCCGAGAACATCTGGATCGGTCGCGAGCCGCTGGGCCGGCTGGGGCTGGTCGATCATCGGGCAATGCATCACGCTACCGCCGCGCTGTTGGCGCGCCTGCGCATCGAGCTCGATCCCCAGGAACAGGTGGGCCACCTGAGCATCGCCGAGCGGCAGATGGTGGAGATCGCCAAGGCGGTGTCCTATGACTCCGATGTGCTGATCATGGACGAGCCGACCTCGGCCATCACCGACAATGAAGTGGCCCACCTGTTCTCGATCATTGCCGACCTCAAGGCCCAGGGTAAGGGCATCATCTACATCACCCACAAGATGAACGAAGTGTTCGCCATCGCCGATGAGGTGGCGGTGTTTCGCGATGGCACCTACATCGGCCTGCAACGGGCCGAGAGCCTGGACGGCGACAGCCTGATCTCGATGATGGTCGGGCGCGAGCTGAGCCAGCTGTTCCCCACGCGTGACCAGCCCATCGGCGAGCGCTTGCTGCAGGTACGCGACCTGCGCCTGGACGGGGTATTCGAGGGGGTGTCGTTCGACCTGCATGCCGGCGAGATCCTCGGTATCGCCGGGCTGATGGGCTCGGGGCGGACCAACGTGGCCGAGACCCTGTTCGGCATCACCCCGGCCGATGGCGGGCAGATCATCCTCGATGGCCAGGTGCTGCGCATTGGCGAGCCCCACGTGGCCATCAGCCAGGGCCTGGCGCTGCTCACCGAGGATCGCAAGCTCAGCGGTTTGTTCCCCTGCCTGTCGGTGCTGGAGAACATGGAAGTGGCGGTGCTCAACCGCTATACCGGGGCGGGTTTCGTCAAGCACAAGGCCCTGCGCGCGCTGTGCGAGGGCATGTGTCGCCAGCTGCGGGTCAAGACCCCGTCGCTGGAGCAGTGCATCGACACCCTGTCTGGCGGCAACCAGCAAAAGGCCCTGCTGGCCCGCTGGCTGATGACCCGGCCGCGGATCCTGATCCTCGACGAGCCGACCCGGGGCATCGATGTCGGAGCCAAGGCCGAGATCTACCGCCTGATCGCCACGCTCGCCGCAGAGGGCATGGCGGTGCTGATGATTTCCTCGGAACTGCCCGAGATCCTGGGCATGAGCGACCGGGTGCTGGTCATGCACGAGGGGCAACTGATGGGCGCCCTGGACCGTAGCGAGGCGAGCCAGGAGCGGGTGATGCAATTGGCCTCGGGCCTGGCCCTGGAACACTAGCGGCGACACACGACATTCAACCTGGGCCGGCCGCCTGCAATGGCGCCGCCCCTGATCAAGGTGGACGGTGATGAACGCAATACTGGAAAACAAACCGGCCCTGGCACCGACCAAGAGCCGCCGGCGCCTGCCGACCGAACTGAGTATCTTCCTGGTGCTGATCGGCATCGCCCTGGTGTTCGAACTGTCCGGCTGGGTGGTCCGCGAGCAGAGCTTCTTGCTCAATTCCCAGCGCCTGGTGCTGATGATCCTCCAGGTCTCGGTCATCGGCCTGCTGGCCATCGGCGTGACCCAGGTGATCATCACCACCGGCATCGACCTGTCCTCGGGTTCGGTGCTGGCCCTGTCGGCGATGATCGCCGCCAGCCTGGCGCAGACTTCCGACTTCAGCCGCGCGGTGTTCCCCGGGTTGACCGATTTGCCGGCATGGATCCCGGTACTGGCGGGGCTGGGGGGCGGGCTGCTGGCGGGGGGGGGCAATGGCGACCTCAACGCCCCCCCCCCGGTGCCCCCCCTTTTTGCCCCCCCCGGGAAAATTGGCTTCGGCCCGGGGCCCGCGCGCCACAACACCCCCCGGCCCCCCG